>NZ_VRUW01000078.1:0-24129 GCF_008039475.1 Methylobacterium sp. WL12
GCCTGGGAAGCGCGCCGGCGCATACGGAAGTGGCCGCGCCAGGATCCGGAACCCTGTCCTCGGCTGGCGGCGATAAGGGCCTCAGCCTGGGAAGCGCTCCGGCGCATACGGAAGTGACCGCGCCAGGATCCGGAATCCTGTCCCCGGTTGGCGGCGCGACAAACGGGGAGAAACAATCAACGTCTGGTATGGTCAGCGACACGGGTACGACCCACCAAGACGGGGTCGGAAGCGGGACGGCCTCAACGAGCGTAACAGACCATGCTTCGAACGGCTCAACATCCTCCCTGGCTTCGAGCACGAAGGGTACACAGCCAGCCACTGCGTCCTTGGGAGGAGCGCCGCTTCTCGACGTTCAGGCGCGCGAACTTATTGCACGCTTTCTCGATCTGACGCCGCATGTCCAAACCATCGTGACCGACCATGTTTTCGTGATGATCGATACGGACGCGGCGCGCGAAGCGAGCTCGAATTTGGTCTTACGTAGTTGGAGCGTCAGCCACGATGTCGAGGTAACGATCGTTGGCCTCGCCAGCAGCGGCATTCTAAGCCACGACATCGGCCATCTCGCCTGAGACGGAATTTTCGCTGTTTCGCCACCAAACGCGTTTTATCTTTCGTGCCGCTTGGCCTTAACGGAGCATGGCCCCGGTCATGACAAAGGGTTTTTGAGCGTGGCATCTGCTGAGATCGACCTCGATCCCACAATCGTGGCCTTCGTGCACACAGCCTACGATGTGCTCCTGGGTCGTGAACCGGAGAGCGCGGACATCGTTGCTACGCATGCGAGCGGGACACCCACTGAGGTCGTCCGCGCCATTGGCGCGTCGAATGAGTTTCACGACCGTATTGGCCGAACAAGTCCGTTCTATCACTACAACGCTCGGATCGAGGCCGAGGCTATCATCCAGCGCCATGCTCGGACCGACCTTCAGTCCGATCCCCGCTATCGGACCAACTTTCTGGGTGTCCGGGTCGACCCAAAAATCCTGCCCTCTCAGATGACAGAACGCGGTGGCATCATCGAGCCCGTTCCCATCCCCGCCAATTGGCACGCCGATATTGCGGAATGGGCGGCGGCGCTGCGTGCAGTCGAGCTTTCGGCGGACGTGTTCACGATGGTTGAGCTCGGCTGCGGTTGGGGATGCTGGATGAACAACACTGGGGTCGCCGCTCGAACCTCTGGACGAGGTGTTCAACTCATCGGTGTCGAGGGGGACGCAGGCCACATCGCCTTCGCGCGCGAGACCTGCGCGGCCAATGGGTTTGCGCCAGAGGATGTGAGTCTGCATCACGGCATCGCTGCAGCGCGAACAGGCGTAGCCTTATTTGGCCGCCAGGACCGGGCCGGCGAAAGCTGGGGGCTCGAACCCGTTTTCGGCGCAGACGCCGTGGAGCAAGAACGCCTTCTCGCAACGGGTCGTTACGAAGCTCTGCCGATGATTGCGCTCGCTGATGTGATCGGCTCGGGCATCCTTGACCTCCTCCATATCGATATCCAAGGCGGTGAGGCCGACCTTGTGCGAGACTGTCTACCTCTTCTGACCCAACGCGTGGCCTACTTGGTTATCGGGACACATTCCCGATCGATCGAGGGCCGTCTGTTTGCCGACCTGCTGGAGGCCGGCTGGTGCCTGGAGATCGAGCGGCCCGCCATCCTCGCCTTAACGGGCGTGGAGCCAGAGATCCGTGTCGACGGCCTGCAAGGCTGGCGTAACCCGCATCTGCGTCCTCTCACGACAGCCTAAGGTCCTCGACGGAACCGCAAGGCTTTGTTGCGTCAAGGGTACGGAGGGTCCATCCGCCTGTTGCGCTTGGCCGCCAAGCTGGTGCACATGCCAAGCATCCCGACCCCGGCCTCTGGGCGGGGTCGGGGAATGTGCGTCAGGCATGCTGAAAATTCTTCTCGATCTGCAGACGCTGCAATCAGACTCCCGTCATCGCGGCATCGGGAACTATTCGCGTGGGCTCGCTGATGCCCTGCTGTCCCGAGATGACATCGAGTGGCACGTCCTCCTCTCAGATGCGATGCCCGCGACCTTGCGCGCCGCCCTTACCTGGGCTCGCAAGCGGATCGCGCACGAACGGATCCACGTCCTGCACGGTCTTGCCCCCACCCGTGGCATCGACGGGACGTGCGCGGGCCGTGCGCAGGCGGCAGAAGTGCTTTACGCGGGCTTCCTCGAGGCACTCGATGTCGACCTCGTGCATGTGGCGAGCCCCTTCGACGGCTGGGGCGACGAGACGGTCATCGATATTACCCCCAAGCGTGCCACCGCCTATGCAGCCACGCTCTATGATCTGATCCCCTTCGAGGAACCGGATCTCTTCCTCCCGACGCCCCAGATGGCCGCGTGGTTCGAGCGGCGCTTCCAGGCCCTGACTCGGGTTGAGAGCGTTCTGGCGATCTCCGAGCACACGGCGCGTGTGGCCCGCGCCCGTCTGCAGCTCGACCCGGATCGCGTCGTCGCGATCGGTGCCGACGTCGATCCGATCTTCACGCCGCGACGGCTGAGCTCCGAAGCGGCTCATGCGTTGCTGGCACGCTATCGGATCACAAAACCGTTCCTGCTCCACGTAGGCATCCCGGAGCCGCGCAAGAACATCGCCCGACTAACCGAAGCCTTCGCCTGCCTGCCTGAAGCCTTGCGGACGCACCACCAAATCGTGCTCGCTACCCGAGTCACGCCTGAGCAGCGCGAGAGTCTGACCACCCTCGTCGAGAGACTTGGCCTGCCTCCCGACACGCTCGTCCTACCAGGCTTCGTACCGGATCCTGATTTGGCCGACCTCTATGCGCTGGCACAGGTAACTGTAATGCCTTCCCTTAACGAAGGGTTTGGCCTTCCGCTCCTCGAGGCAATGCGCTGCGGCTGCCCGGTCCTCGGCTCGAACAGCACGAGCATTCCCGAGGTGATTGGCCGGGCCGACCTCACCTTCGATCCAACGCGGGTTGCCGACATCGCGGACAGGCTGGAGCGAATGCTCGCAGATGCAGACTTCCGCGCCAGTGCCGTAGCACATGCCGAAGCGCAGCAGGCACGCTTCTCCTGGGCTCTCAGCGCCGAGCAGGCCTGCGGGGCGTTCGTAAGAGCCATCGAACACCGGTCACCACGCAGGAGGCTTGGGCGCGCCGTTCCCAGCCTCACTGGTCTGACGCCTGGCCACTACCTCCTACCGCTGATGGATGACCGTGGTACGGACGGATCGGGGATCCTATCCCGCTGTCCAGTCGAGCCCAACGCGCTAAGCGCAGCGCTCGACGCCGCTGGCCCCTGCCTGCACATCAATCTATCCGCTGACACCGGGGCGCTCCCTCATCGGGCTCTGGAGGCTGCGACCCTCCCCTCCTCCGCGCACCAGAACTTGATCGGCACACTTCGACCTGCTGACCCCGCTTTGATTTCACCATCAGAGGGGCTCCCGCTATCGGCCGAGGCCGCCCCTTGGCAGCTCACCTGGAACAGCTGGCCGCGCACGCGAGCCACAGCGCCGGTATTGGAGCGCGGCGCGAGCTTCTCGGACGCGCTCGCGCAAGTGGCTGATTGTCATCCCTTGCTTCAGACGGCCGAACCGCTGGCGCGTTTGAGTGCCCTCGCTCGCGAAGGCATGTTGCCGCTGTCAGAGCGAGACAGTCTGGCGCGGGCGCTCGCCGACAATCATGCGCCTGCATGCGCCCGACCGCGTCTACTGGTGGACGTCACGGAGCTTGCCCAGCGCGACGCACGCTCTGGCATTCAGCGTGTGGTGCGGAATATCTTTGGTGCCCTCGTGGCTCAGTCCGATGGCTTCGAGGTGCTGGCGATCCGACGTGATCTAGCTGTATACCGCTATGCCCGGACCTTCACGGGCCGCTTTTTTGGCACATCACCGATCGGCCCCGATACGCTTGTTGATTTTCAGGCAAGCGATACCTTTCTCGGTCTCGACTTCGACGCATCGCTTCCGGCCGAAGCGGCCGCCGAGCTACAGCGCCAGCACCTGCGCGGTGTCCGTTTGGTGCATGTGCTCTATGATACGCTGCCCCTGCACCGCCCAGATTGGTTTGGCTTGGGCGTATACACGCTCTACACACAATGGCTACGCAGCCTCGCTGAGATCTCGGACGGGATTGCCTGCATCTCGCAGGCGGTGGCCGATGATCTAGACAAGATCCTGATTGAACGTCGCTTCCTCAAAGACCGCGTCCCGCTGATCGGGGCCTTCCATCTCGGTGCCGACCTCGACGCAGCGCAAGCTTCCCCTGATCCTGACTCCAGCTTGGTCGAGGAGATCCCGGCCTTGTTTGAGCCGGGGACGCCTGTGTTTGTCACGGTCGGTACGATCGAGCCGCGCAAGGGACATGCGCAACTCCTCGACGCAGCCGAGATCCTCTGGTCTCGGGGTAACCCGGCCGTGTTCGTGATTGTGGGCAAGCGCGGTTGGCTCGTTGATGAGCTCATCGAGCGTATCACAACCCATCCTGAACTCGGCCGCCGCCTGCGTTGGTTTGAGGCGGTCGACGACGCGGTGCTCGCCCAGGTTTATCGTGCCGGCACGGCTGCCCTCCTACCCTCCGAGGGCGAAGGCTTCGGCCTCCCGCTCGTGGAGGCCGCGCATGCCGGATTACCAATCCTGGCGCGCGACCTGCCCGTCTTCCGTGAGATTGGAGGGGCACACGCCACGTATTTCAGCGGCTTCGATGGCCTCTCGCTCTCCACGGCCCTTGAGGGCTGGCTCTCGGCCCACGCGCGCGGCGAGACGCCGGATCAAGCCGGCATTCGTCCCCTCACCTGGGCCGAGAGCACGCATCAGTTGATGGACGTCCTACGCACGGTCCCGCATCAGCCCTGAGCCCCGATCAACTCCTGGCGCGCATCGGTGTCCGGGATCGTCCTGAGGATCATCCCTGATGGTGTTCGTTTCCTACGCGCAGAACTTCGAGGACGTGATGTTGGCCCGTGCCCTCGGTACCGTCGAGGCCGGTTTCTACATCGATGTCGGCGCGCAAGATCCGGAGGAAGGATCGGTCACCAAGCACTTCTATGACCAGGGGTGGCGCGGTCTAAATTTCGAGCCGTCCGCGCACTATCACGCGCAACTCGAGGCAGCACGCCCACGCGATCTGAACCTACGCTGTGCGGTAGGCGCTTCCCCCGGAACGGTGACCTTCTATGAGGCCGAAGGAACTGGCCTTTCGACGATCATTGAGTCGGTGAGCGCGGGTACGCCCGGTCCGCAAGTTACCCGCAGCGTACCGCTCACGACGCTCGATGCAGCCTGTGCCGCCTACGGCGTTGGGACCGTGCATTTTCTCAAGATCGATGTTGAGGGCGCCGAAGAACTCGTCCTGCGCGGCACGCGTCTTGAGGCCGTTCGGCCCTGGATTGTTGTGGTCGAGGCGACGCATCCGAACTCGCCCGAGCCGTACTACAGCCATTGGGAGCCGCTTTTAACCGAGCGCGGGTACCGTTTTGTCTACGCGGACGGCCTCAACCGCTTCTACCTTGCGGAGGAACACATCGGCCTCGCGCACCATTTCGAACTCCCGCCCAACTATTTTGATGACTTCGCCCGTGCGCGCGAGGTACGGGCTGAGGACAATCTCGCCCATCACATGGATATCATTGGGCAGATCGATGCGGATCGCACCCAACTGCAGGCTGTTCTGGAGGAACACGCCGCAAGGATCATCACGCTGGGCGGTCAGCTTGAGGAGCAGCAACGGGAAATTCAGCGCCTCGTCGACCTCCTCGATACAGCCTCGAGGCGTGAGCAGGAGACGATTGCTCATCACATTCGTCTCATCGAGGAAGCTGCGACCCGCGTCGCGGCGCAACACGACGAGATCCTACGTCTGCAAGCAAGCCTTGCCGAGTCCAATGATCTCGCCGCAACGCAGCGAGACGTGACCACATACCTAAGGATAGATCTCAAGAACGCAGAGGATCGCATTAACACCATTGAAACCGAGGCTAAGCATCTGAAGGACCGCATCAACGCCTTCAGATCAGAGGCCAAGAGCCTCCACGTGCAGATCGCGTTTCGAGACAATAAGATTGGCTGGCTCACTCTGGACCGAGAACGGTTTAAGGCCGCGCACGCAACGATTGTGCAGAGCCCGATCTGGCGACTCACCCGCCCCTTGCAAAGTAAGGACGCCAGGGCCGCAACCCGCGCCCGTGCTTTGGGCCAGCTGATGCCACAAGACAGGCCCGTCCTTGCTACGACCAGTGAGGCTTCCCAACCTGGGGAACTTCCAGAGACGGCCAGCTGGATTCAGCGACGGCTATGGGCTGCGTAAAGGTTCACCGGAGGCGTCTCTGGGATCCTGATCCGCTTCAGGCGCAACCATTCCGCAGGGCTGAGGCGATCTAAATTATGCGCAAACTATTCGGGACATATTCCACCGCTGAAGATTGCAGCTTGGCCAGAGCAAAGGAGCAGCTTTAGCTACTCTGAGATGCGGTGAATTTCATATGATGTGTTAATGCATGAACACTCGGCTTTTACAACGGATATCGTAGGATCTAAATTATGATCTTGCGCTTTTGGACAAGGACTTTAGACGTACATAGATTATAGAGTACCAGCCCTGGTGTTCTCGACGTACGCCTACGGTGAAGGCCGCAGTTGTGCTTCCGACGGGGCATCAGGCTGCGATCTGCCGGGGCTGAGGCTGGGTCCAGTTCCAGGGCAGAAGGTCGTCAAGACGCTGGGCGGGATGGTCGGGCAGACGCCTGAGTACATCGGCGAGCCAGGCCTGCGGATCGATGCGATTGAGCTTGGCGGTCTCGATCAGGGTGTAAAGGGCAGCCGTGCGATGGCCGCCCGCATCCGAGCCGGCGAAGGTCCAGTTGCGGCGGCCCACCGCGATGGGACGGATTGAGCGTTCTGCGGCGTTGTTCGAGAGGCAGATGCGCCCGTTGTCGAGGAACCGGGTGAAGGCGGTCCAGCGCTTGAGCAGGTAGTCGATTGCCGCTGCCGTGGGCGCTTTGGCCGAGAGTCTGGCGCGGTTCTCCCGCAGCCACGTCTCCAGGTCAGTGACGAGAGCAGCCGAGCGGGCGCTGCGGTGTGCGCGGCGTTCATCGGGGGCAAGACCGTTGGCGGCGCGCTCGATGGCGAAGATCGCATCGATCCGCGTCACGGCCTCGATGGCGATCGGAGCCTTCTTCAGATCGGCCAGCTCGAAGAACTTGCGTCGGGCATGGGCCCAGCAGGCCGCCTCGTGGATCGGACCCGGCTTGCGGCCGGGCTCGTACAGCCGGCCGAACCCCGAGAAGGCATCCGCCTGTACGATGCCGTGGAAGTCGCCGAGCCAGGTCTCGGCATGGGCGCCGGAACGGTCGGGAGAGTAGAAGTAGGCCGCCGCCGGCGGCTCGGGTCCACCGAAGGGGCGGTCGTCGCGCACCACCGTCCAGAGCCGGCCCGTGCGGGTCTCGCCCTTGGCCAGGACCGGCACCGGCGTATCGTCGAGATGGAGGCGCTCGGCTCCCCGGACATGGGCCTCGATCCGGGCGACCAGGGGCGACAGGGCGGTGGTGACGGCCCCGACCCAGCCGGCCAGGGTCGAGACGTCGATCGGCACGCCCTCATGGGCGAAGCGCTGGCTCTGACGATGCAGCGGCAGATGCAGGCCGAACTTGGCCATCATCACCTCGGCCAAGAGGTTCGGCCCGGCCCGACCCCGCGGGATCGGGTGGAAGGGAGCCGGGGCCTGCGCGATGGTCTCGCAGTCGCGGCAGGAGAAGCGCTCGCGCACGTGCTGGATCACCACCCAACGCGCCGGGATCCGCTCCAGGGTCTCGGTGACGTCCTCGCCGAGAGGGCGCAGGCGCGCGCCGCCACAGCAGGCGCAGGTCGTCGGGCTGGGATGGAGGATGCGCTCGCGCGGCAGTTGCTCGGGCAAGGGCCTACGAGCGGGCTTGCGCCGGGAGGAAGTCGGGGTGGTATGCGGCCCGGGCTCAGCCGCTTGCGCCTCCGTCTCGGCCAGCGTCTCCTCCAGATCCTCCAGCGTCAGTTCGAGCTGGTCGATCCGGGTGCTGCGTTCCGAGGATACCCCGAAGCGCTCCCGTCGCAGCCGGGCAACCTCCAGCTTGAGCCGTTCGACCGCGATCTCGGACACGAGCCGCGCCGCCCGCTCGGCTAGGATCATAGCGTGGGCGGCAGCGAGATCGGTGGGAAGCGGCGAGGGCTCGGACGCGTTCGGCGCGCCCGAGAGAAGAGCATATTGCTCAGGCTTTGTAACGCGTTATCCTCATCCGACCGCACTCGGACGCCAGCTCTCCTGCGGCATCCGCCAGTCGATGCCCGAGAGCAGGTAGCCGAGCTGCGCCGTCGAGATCGTCACGGCTCCGTCCGCCACCGACGGCCACAGGAAACGACCGCGGTCGAGCCGCTTGGTGTACAGGCACGCGCCCTGGCCATCGTGCCAGATCACCTTGATCAGGTCGCCGCGCCGGCCGCGGAACACGAACAGGTGCCCGGAGTGGGGATCGCGCCGCAGCGTCTCCTGGACGATCATCCCCAAGCTGGAAAAGCCCTTGCGCATGTCGGTGTGGCCGGTCGCCAGCCAGACCCGCACGTTGGCCGGCAGCGG
This sequence comes from Methylobacterium sp. WL12, assembly GCF_008039475.1. Lineage (NCBI taxonomy): Bacteria > Pseudomonadati > Pseudomonadota > Alphaproteobacteria > Hyphomicrobiales > Methylobacteriaceae > Methylobacterium > Methylobacterium sp. WL12. The sequence goes on from NZ_VRUW01000078.1 coordinate 8,579, forward strand.
GATCATCGGCCCTCCAGGGCATCGAGCACCCGACACAGAGCGTAAGCGGTGTCTGGAGCCGCCCTTTTTGATGAACTGACGATGGTGGAAGCTGACGGTCCCTGGTTCGGATCGTTTTGTGTCTATGCTTGAGGATATGGTCGAGTTGCCGCGGTCGGTCCGCCGGCTTGAGGTTGTCACGGGCGTGGGCAGTCGTCGGCGCTGGTCCGAGGCCGAGCGTGACCGCATCCTGGCTGAGGCGACCGCCCCCGGGGCGGTGGTCTCGGTGGTCGCGCGCCGGCATGGGATGAGCCCGCAGCACCTGTTCACGTGGCTTCGCGCGGCGCGGCGTTCGGCAGCCTCGCTTCCTGTCGCCCTGCCACTGACGTTCGTGCCGGCGCTGGTCGAGGATGATGTCCCGGTTCCGGCGGCACGACGGTCGCGGCCTCGGGCCTTGCATCGAGACGCTCCTGCTGCCGAGATCGAGCTGGACTTGGCTGGCGTGACCGTTCGGATCGGTGCGGGCGCGCGGGAAGCGACGATCACGGCGGTGATCCGGGCGCTGAAGGCCACGGTATGATCGGGCCGTCCGGTGCGGTGCGCGTGATGATGGCGACGCGGCCGGTGGACTTCCGCAAGGGCATGGACGGGTTGGCTGCCCTGGTGCGGGATGCGATGGGCGCGGATCCGTTCTCTGGCACGGTCTACGTGTTCCGATCAAAGCGAGCGGACAGGGCCAAGCTTCTGTTCTGGGACGGGAGTGGGGTGGTTCTGGCGACCAAGCGCCTGGAGGCCGGTCAGTTCTGCTGGCCGAAGATCGAGGATGGCGTCATACGCCTCACGGCAGCGCAGCTCGCGGCCTTGCTCGAAGGGCTCGACTGGAAGCGTGTTCACGCGGCTCGCACGGTCATCGCCCCAGCGCTGGCAGGGTGAGCAAAAAGGTCGAGCGTGCAGGCACTCTTACGATGGTAAGCTTCTGGCGGATATGCTTTAATCCGCTTCGTGGCTAAGCCTGCTTCACGCCTGTCCGACGATCCCGAGACGCTCAAGGCGCAGCTCGTCGAGGCGCAGGCCGAGAACGAGCGGCTGCGCCAGATCATCCTGGCGATGCAGCGCCACCGCTTCGGACGCCGGGCCGAGAGCCTGCCCGAGGACCAGCTCCTGCTCGGGTTGGAAGAGGCCGAGCAGGTCGAGGCCGCGGGCTTTGCCGCCGAGGAGGCCGAACCGGCCAAGAAGGCGGTCCGGGTCGGCAAACGTCGCACCAACCGCGGGGCGCTCCCAGCTCATCTGCCGCGGGTCGAGACCCTCGTCGACATCGACGGCACCGCCTGCCCGTGCTGCTCGGGTGCCCTGCACAAGATCGGCGAGGACGTATCCGAGCGCCTCGACGTGGTGCCGGCGCAGTTCCGGGTTTTGGTGATCCGCCGCCCGCGCTACGCCTGCAGAGCCTGCGAGGACGCGTTCGTGCAGGCCCCGGCCCCGGCGCGGCTGATCGAGGCGGGCCTGCCCACCGACGCGCTGGTCGCGCAGGTGCTCGTCTCCAAATACGCCGACCACCTGCCGCTCTACCGCCAGGCGCAGATCTTCACCCGCCAGGGTGTCGTCCTCGACCGTTCGACGCTCGCCGACTGGATCGGACGCGCCGCCTTCCTGCTCCGGCCGGTGCACGAGCGGTTGCTGGAGACGCTGAAGCGCTCGGGCAAGCTGTTTGCCGACGAGACCACGGCGCCCGTGCTCGATCCCGGGCGCGGGCGCACCAAGACCGGCCAGCTTTGGGCCTATGCCCGTGACGACCGGCCCTGGGGCGGATCCGATCCACCGGGTGTCGCCTACATCTACGCCCCCGACCGCACCGCCGGCCGGCCGATCGCGCATCTGACCGGGTTCGAAGGCGTGCTGCAGGTCGATGGCTACGCGGCCTACGAGGTGCTGGCCAAGGGCGGCGCAATCCGGCTGGCCTATTGCTGGAGCCATGTCCGTCGCCAGTTCTACGAACTCGCTGCCGCCTCGCCGATCGCCACGGAGGCGCTGGTACGCATCGCCGTGCTCTATCGGGTCGAAGCCGAGGTCCGCGCTCGCCCGGCCGACGAGCGGCGTGCCGTGCGTCAGGAGCGAAGCCGGCCGGTGATCGAGGCGCTGGAGCCGTGGCTGCGCGAGAAGCTCGGCCTGGTCAGCCGCAAGAGCAAGCTTGCCGAGGCGATCCGCTACGCCCTGTCGCGCTGGGCCGGCTTGAGCCTGTTCCTCGACGATGGCCGGGTCGAGATCGATTCCAACGTCGTCGAGCGCGCGATCCGGCCCCTCGCGCTGAACCGCAAGAATGCCCTGTTCGCCGGCTCGGACGGCGGCGGCGAGCACTGGGCGGTGATCGCCTCGCTGATCGAAACCTGCAAGCTCGCAGGCGTCGAGCAGCACGCCTACCTCACCGACGTCATCACCCGCATCGTCGAGGGCCACCCGCAGCGCCGTCTCGACGACCTGCTGCCATGGGCCTACCCGGCCATGCCAGCCCTCAAAGCCGTGGCCTGAAAACAGCGCTTACCACAGAGCTCGGGCGTCGACGTCCCGGTCGACCGTGAGACGCCGACCACCGCCGAGATCGATCTCGATGACGCCGCTCTTGCGACGAGGCCGGCGCGGCGGCGCTGGAGCACACGGATCATCCGACTGCGCAGCGGGAACAGGACGAGACGGCTCCGGGGCGATCGCGACGGGCACGAGGACCGGGGCCTGCGCGTCCCCGCCCAAACGGCCCTCCCGCGCCTGACGCCGCCAAGTGAACAGCAGGCCTTGGGCGATCCCGTGCTGGCGCGCCACCGAACACACCGACACGCCTGACTCGAACGAGGCTTCGACGATCCGCGCCTTGTCGTCGAACGACCAGCGCCGCCGCCGTTCGGCATTCTCCAGCAGTTCAACCCGCATCACCCCGACCCGCCGACCTTAACGCCAGCATTAAGGTCAGGCTTCAGCGCAGAGCGCGATGCCCTCGACCGCGGCCTCACCGGAGGCGTACTTCTCGACGAGGCGCGTCAACTATGCGAGATTGACATTTACCATGCAAATTTGCTTGAAAACTACAATGGAGCGGCGTAGGAAAAGGGCGAGCCCGCGCTGCTGATGCGTGTGAATGCGCTTGACGCGTGAGTTTGCTTATCCGCAATAAACGGAAAATTTAAACTAACTAGCTAACAACCAAGCTGCTATATTTAGCTATGAATCAAATATTTTTGAGTGCACGAAAACAACGCAATCAAACGGTATTGGGATGAGTGGATGTGTTGTCGAACAGTATTCCATGCGTGACGGGGTCGTAGAAGCGCATCAACGTCTGAACAAATGTGCGTGGCTCGACACCAAGTGCCTCGGCCCAAGTTCGATAGCTGTCCGGCGGAATGCGTCCACGCCCAGTTTCAATTTGGGAGACGAAGGTATAGAACTCGACACCAATCAAGGCCGCGAGCTGGCGCTGTGAGAGGCCAGCTGCCTCGCGCAATTCGCGGACGTAGCGTCCCCCTTCACGACGAAGCTCCTGCACCTCCTCGGAGGCCAACTTGGTCTGGTGAGCGTACATTGTTCGTCACGTATGAGAGGGCGCCAGCAAGGAGTCCGATTACCATTCAGTGCAAGTCATACCCTGAACACGCGTCAGCGTCTAGGATTTTCGTCTAAGTGTCTCTTCCTATGGCTGGCCTCACTTTGACGAGGCAATTCCGCCTTATCGGAGGGATGCTACAGACGTGATGCGGACCTTATCCAGCCATATTGCGAAACAGTTGAACCACCTGCGCGAGCATAGACGGCGCCGCAAACGCTCGCATCGGCCTGGGCGACTGACCAATGCGCGTTCCGTCGACGACACCTTGCTGTGAGCGCGCCAAGTAGGTCGCGAGTGTCTCAGCATTAAGATGTCCCTGCTGTGCGAGAGCGTGGCCGTGCCTCGTGATGTTGATCAACTGACGCCCGATCACAGCCTCAGGATCCGGCGGAATGCCGCGTTCTGCTGAGTTGCGGAACACGAAGATGGCCTGCGATGCGAGCGCCTTGTAGGGATCGCGGAGCATCATCGCGTCATCACGGACGTCGTTCGCGCGTGGACTGTGGCGGACCTTAGCCTCCGGCACGACGCGGATGCGATATCCAAGATCAATTATGCGCATACATGCTTCCGCATCGTCGTAGCCATACTCTAAGCTCTCATCGAAACCGCCGACCGAGAGGATCGCACTCCGGCGGAAGCTCATATTGCAGCCGGCGAGGTATAGGAACGGGTCTGCGCCAGGGAGGACGAAACCGTCCAGAGACCCTTGGGTGTTGGTATTCACCTCGCCTGCGCGAGCGCAGGTGCAGACCTGCCACTGGTACTCACCGCTTGCAGCGTCAATGACAAACCCGCCTGCGGCCCCGACATTCTCATCAGTGTAGGCTGTGCATAGATGTTCTAACCAATTGGGCTCGGGTACAGCATCATCATCGACAAATGCGACGATCTCGCCTTTGGCTGAACTCAGGCCAACGTTGCGGGAAATGCCCAGGTTGGCCTGGGGTATGTCGACGATACGGATCCTATCCCGGAACTCTGCGATGACGGATGTGGAACTGTCGGTCGATGGTCCGTTGACCACGATGATCTCTGCGGCTGGATGCGTCTGCCGGAGTGAGCCGTCGATGGCGGCGGCGATACATTGCGCTCTGTTCAGAGTGTTGATGACGACGCTCACGCGCAACGCTGTGGTCTCCCTGATCTTGGCCACGCGTGATCCTTCCCGAGATTTGCGCAGTCGAGTGGTCTGGCACCGCGGCGCCGTAACACCGGCCGGTATGCAAGGCCAACCTGGCCCTCGTATGCGTTTCGTTTTTGGTCAAACCAGCACTAGGCGACGTGTCGGTCCCAGCCGAGATGGCGGACGTACCCTGCCTTGTCGAGAATGACCGCGCGATAGCCCAGCGCTCCGTAGGCCTGCGAAATCTCCGCCTCGAAGTGGATGGCGCCCTGAAGTACGGCCGCGAAGCTGCCGAGTGCCTTGTAATCGCTGAGTCGGCGAAGGCCCGGATTGAAGGTGAAGCCGTGCCAGACTAGATCGAAGCCCGGGGCCAGCACCCCGAAGCTTCCGTCTTCGGCCCGGAAGGAGAGTGGATGACGATTGGTATCGGTCCAGGCACGAAGCCAGACGCATAGGGTTGAGGGATCGGCCTCCAGGACGGCCTTGCTCTTCTCGATGAACCCCGGACGGTAGAACTCCCAATCATCCTCCATATGGAAGATGTATCTTGTCGTAACCTCAGCATAGGCGCGATCGATGGCTCGCACTTGGCCAACGCGCTCGCCCATGCGGATGAGCCGGGCCTTGTGCCGGTTGCAGACAACGGATGGATCGGCCGTACCGTCTTCAACGACGAGGATTTCTTTTACACCATCATAGGTGTTGAAGCGGTGGAATGTGTCGAGCGATTTGTCGAGGAGATCATGCCGGTCGCAGGAGGTGACCACAACCGTAACGTCGCGCTCGAGTACAGGGCGCCGCAAAAATTTGAGAAAACGGTGAGTCGACTGTGTGATCATAATCGTCCTGGCTCAAAACAAACGCGAGAGCCAACACCTCGACAGAGCAGCTACTCACGATCTCAGCAAACGAACGGCTATCTAACATCAAGGGTCGAAATCGGGTCTCACCGGCCAATCTTGCTCCAGTCCCAATCAATAGTGTTGTCGTCAGGGAGAACAACCATTGGCTTGACCTCGGCTCGAGCTCGCTCCGCAGCCTCTGCCTGAGCACGAGCCTGAGCAAGCCGAGCGAGATCGGTGAGATTGCCGATGGAAAGAAGCTGAGCGTAGGCCAAAGGAACAACTCCAGCTCGACGAAGCTGGTTGAAGGACACGTCGTCTAACCGATTCAGAGCAGCCTCGTTGATACGATAAAGTCCGCCAACCTGCTGTTGGCCTTCATCGCCATCGATAGTGATCGGCCAAGGCTCAAATACTCCCTGTGCATGTAGTGCTCCACATGCTTGAGTTAGTACCGCCTCACTCTTGGCTGTCTCACTTAAAAAGCTCAAAACTTGCTTGATACTGTCACTCGGCTCGCCCCCTTCGCCGAAAAAGGGCTCTCCTTCCCCACTTTCCAGCACAAGGCCGCTGCCTTCATCAACACACAGTATTACTTCACCTGTCTCGCTCCTTCGCATCGAGAAAGGAAACGCCCGAAACACTGCCGGAATATAGGACCCAATCCATTGACCATCGGGGGTAACATACAAGTTCTGATCAGGTTTTAAGCCGAGTACGCCAACAAGCGACCATTGCCCCGCACGCTCTATGAAGGCGAGCGGCAGAGCGAGGGCTGCCTTTGTCACCTCTGCCGCGGCAAGCGGAGCCCAACTGTAGGAAGCGGTGAAGTGATAGTCTGGAAAGCGAATCCAGCGTCGGGTTTGATGACGCTCATGGCTGACTGGCTGGAGATTCATGCAATCCTCTGCTCCTAATAAAAAGCCACAACGTCTACCCCGTTGTGCCGCCTAATTCAGCGTCAGATCACGCCGAGACGCCGCCAGACAGGGAGCTGCTCGGATAGAAAGGTGGCGGCGTTCTCCCGAACATGAGCGATTTGCTCGGCCTCGTTCGTCACCGCAACACCATCCTTAATCGGATTGCGACCAAGCTGGCGCATTGCTCCAACTACGTACCTTGCCATGGCATCAGGCTCCGCCTTCTCGGCTAGCTGAGCTGCAAACATCAGCAGATCGAGGGTACCAACCTGAATGGCAGAGCCAGCCAGAGGGGCTGCCAGGAACCCGTAGGTTCGGCCTTGAAGTATCTTATCGGCAATGATTCTGTTGATGCGCTGTGCCGGCTTAAGATCAGAGTCAGCATTAGCGGAGATCGGCAATACTTGTCCGCTGTGAACGAGCAGCGCTACTGTCTGCAAGGCCGTGCCCCAACCGCCAGCGCCTTCAACGGCTGGCAGAGTCGCTATCTCGGCAAAGCTGGAGATCCTCGTGCTAAGTAGGTCAGCGACAGGGCCGTACACTCCCTCGTTGCCAGCAATCTCACCCAAGGCTCCGCTGAACTTGAACGTCACCTTGTTGCGAGGCACGGCCAGTGCAAAGCGCATCTTGCCAAGCAGCGACCGACTTTCCGGAGAGGTCAGTGCTGTGAGGCCACGAGCGTAGATGTCTCGCCGGAACTGCTTGTTCGAGGCGTAGTCCCGCAAGGTCTCACGCCAGATCGGGTCGGTGGCCGCAGCTACCCGCTGGCGCATACCTTCTGGCACAGAGACGACATCAATGTTCTCAGACAGCGTCGCTGACCCAAGATAGCCGAGCTTAGCTTTGCCGAACATGTCGGCAACATCGGCCACGTGGAAGATGAACCAGTTGGCATTCAGATATTCATGGGCAAGGTAGTTTGGGTCCATACCGGAGAGCTTCTCGACCCGTTGAGCTAAGTTCGGGTTGGCGTCGAAGTAACGGGCTCCTTCTGTGCTGAGAGCCTTCACGAGTTCGATGCCGGAGACGGTTTGCTGGTCTGAACGACCGGACACCCGCTTGGCATTTTCTCGCATGAGGCGCTGTAATGGCAGCACGTGGGCCCAGCCAGGCATGGCGTTGTAGGAGACATAGAGCAGGCCACCCGGCTTCAGACGTTTACGGGCGATTTCCACAATAGCCATGTGAGCCTCGGCAGAGACCCAGGTTAAGATGCCATGGAGCACGATAAGGTCGAGGTCGTGTTGGCCCTCTTGGGCCTCGCGAGCGACGTCCTGAAAGCTCGCCTCAGCGATAACGATGTTCTGTAGTCCAGCGGCATCGGCCAAGCCACGAGCATGAGCCACATGCTGCGGGTTGAAATCGACGCCCTCGAAGTGAGTTGCGGGGTTGGCGGCTGCCGCCAGTACGAAGCCTAGTCCCATGCCGAACCCAAGTTCAAGGACGCGCTTCGGCGCAAGAGCACCGCCCGGGTTGGCTCCAACGCAGGCCGCCGCAAAGGCGAGGTGGTTCGGCGTGGTCTCGCGATAGAAGCCGAGAGCATAGGGGATGTCTGAAACATAGCCTTCGGTCCAGGCGGTCATCGGAGTGCTCCGTGTGATCAGGCCAGCGGCCTAGCCGAGGTGCCGACAAAAAAAACGGCGGGGAGCCGAAGCCCCCCGCCGCTAGACGGATTTTGTATTGTCTGGTGACTTAGGCGGTGAGGATGATGTCGCTCACGTCGAGCGTACCGGTGACGCCCGTGACCTTGATCACGATAGCATCGCCGGCAGCTGCAGCTTGAGCAAAGGTGGTGTTAGCGGTCGCACCCTCATTCGCCACCAGGAAGGTCTCCCCACCGAAGGTGAACAGACCAGCACGGGCAGCAGCACCCGAAGCACCGTTGGTATCCAGCACACCATTGTTGATGAGGTTGTTAAGGCCTTCACCAAACGAGGCGCCGGTCAGAGCGGTGGCCGCTCCACTGTTCACAACCTGCAAGTTCGCCTGCGTAGCATTGAATGCAGCCGACAGATCGACACGATCAACGTTCGTGCCCGCTGTCGCAGCGCCCAGGTTGAGGTCAGTAATCGAGGTGAACAGCGCGTTCTGTGTACCAGTGAAGGTACCGGCCACAGCAGCGTTCGGAGCAACTGCAGTAATGTCGGCAGCAACGAACTTGAACACGTCGTTACCAGCATTACCCGTCAGGATATCACCCTGCGTAGTCGCGTCACCACGACCGCCGGTCGACAGGGTGTCATCACCTAAGCCGCCAAGGATCTGCTGAGCACCAGCGTTACCAGACACCGTGAGGTTGCCCAGGAATGAGCTACCGTCGATCTTGGTCAGCGTTCCCGCCGCACCGAAGGCATTACCACCGCTGACGGTGAACGCTTCGTTAGTAGCGCCCCCAGTGATGTTGACGTTCGTAGCAGCCGCATCGGTGATCGCGCCAGTGCCGAGAGCCGTCTGACCAGCATCGTCCGCCAGGACCTTCAAGTTGAGGGTCTCGACGTTCGCAACCGTCAGGCCACCAGCGACCACACCGACCGTGGTCTGGAGAGCAGAAGTACCTGCTACCGGACCCGTGGAGCCGTAGGTGACGTTCAGGACGTCCGAGTTGGCACCCAGACCAGCGGAGCCCTCGACGTTGACGGTCAGAGCACCAATGTTGAGGATACCAATACCCTTCGACGCATCAGCAGCAGCCGACTGGTCGAAGTTGTCGATGATGACAGCAGCGGTTGAGTTATGGACGACGGCGTCGACCGAGGTGACCTTGTTCTGGTCGAAAGTGCCAGTGAAAGCACCGTCAAGGCGCAGGATCTCAACACCCGAGATCTTGTTGCCGTCACCCAGACCAGTGTTGGCCGAAACCGCAAGGGTATCACGTCCGTCGCCACCAACGATGGTGTCGGCGTTCGTCAGACCGCCAGCGAAGTTGAAGAAGTCGTTCCCGGTACCGCCGGTCACCTTCACATCAAGGTTCGGATCCACGGAGACGCGGAGGTTGCCCTTGAAGTTCGTGGCATCGATCGTCGTAACGCCGGTCAGAGCGTTGTCGACACGCAGGTTGGCATCACCCGTGACATTGAGCGTCTTAAGGAAGGCCGAACCAGCAGAGTTCGAGGACACCGTGTCAATCCGGCTGGCAGCGCCAGTAGAGTTGAGGGTGATGGTCTCGAAGCCACCAGCGGTCTGACCCGCAGCGGAGATGTCGATACCGGTGGCAGCAGCAGCGCCACGACCAGCGCCCGACAGGTTGATCGTTGCCGTATCAGCGGTGCCACTGACGAGTGAATTAGCAAACTGACCAAAGAGGTCGGAGTCGATGTTGGCGTTTGTGCTGCTGAGGGTGGCAAGGTTGCCGATGTTGTTGACGACCAACGTCCCGTTGCTGTCGACGCTGTTGAACGAGGTCGCCCCCTTCGTGTTCGATGCATCGTACGTGCTGCCGGCGACGGCAGTCAGATTGAGAGTCGCCACACCGTTGACGGTGGCCTTGGTGCCCTGGGGCTCGGTGCCGAACAGCGAAGCGTTTACAGTGCTGTTCGCGCCGCTACCCTGAAGGTTGTCGCCCGAAGTCAGCGTCTGGACCTGCTGGCCGGTGACTTCAGAGATCTTCAGCGGAGCGTTGAAGGTGCTGGCGGTCAGCGTCTCGTTGTTCACAGTCAAGGTGACGTTCGAGCCGCTGTTGTCGACAGCGCTCGGCAGGCTCAGCGAACCGGTGTAGGTAGCTGTGCCCTGAGCGGCGTTCGACAGGAAGGTGTTGATCGGGCCTTCGGCGCGCTGCACGAACTCAGGCGACTGAGCGAAGCCGAACAGGACGTCAGCAGCGGTCTTGTAGCCGGAAGCCGGATCGGCAACGGTGTTGATCCATGCAGCGACTTCAGCGCCCGTGCCGGTACGGCCGAGGACGTTGACGTAGAGAGCCTGAACGTAGGCTTCCGTCACAGCACCGGTGGTGCCGTACTTGTTGACGAACTCTTGGCTCTGAGTGAAGCCGCTCGCGATGGTCTGGAGGCTCTGGCCAGGGACCTCAAGGGTCTTGACCTGCTGAGCGAGACCAGCCTGATCCGGCACGCGACCGAAGGCGGCCTGATAGAAGCGCACCACCGGGTCAACGTAGGTGTTAGCTTCCTGTGAGTTCGAGATCGACGAGAAGATCTGGGCGTCGGAGAGGGCGCCAGAGTTCGAAACGGCGACGTAGGAGTTCACCTCAGAAGCGCTCGGGGTGCGCTGAAGAGCGTTCTGGTAGGCAAGGGTGATTTGTGCGGCTGATAAAGCCATGTGGGCATCTCCTGATGGGCGCCGACCCGCTTCCAGGTCAGTCTGGTAGTCGTTGCAGCGGGTCTTTGTCCGCAGGCAAGTCGCTCTATAGAGTGCATCGCATACCCCCGCAAGCGAATTTTCATGGGGCCTTGTTGATCTGGTGCGGTGTGGCAGTACCGACACAGATCATTTACCAATGATTCTAACGCGCTTCGGCAATTGAACATGCAGGCTTCGCATTAGGAACGTCGCAATTACGCCTTAGTTCTGATAAGTTGTAGAAGCCTAAAAAATTTAGTCAGGCCACCTCGCCTTGCTGTAATCTGTCTCAGCTTGGATTTTGAACTGTTGCATTTATCTAGTATAGATATGTTATATTACGTCAATATTCACGCTTTGAGAGGCAGACCATAAAATCTATGGAAATTCAATTGGATTGTGCTTCTTAATGCCCCGATATTTTGGTGTTAGGTACTGTCGGAAATTTGTTCGCGACATTAACGTGAGGTCGTTGACCACGAGGCCTGTAGCGTGATGCTGTGCGCAGTCGATGACCGGCCCCTGATTGCTAGCTTTTCAGGTCGGCTTTTGCGTCTGCGCTGCGCGATCTTGGCAGTCAGCTGGACTGACCTTGCGCCGTTTGCAGATGGTCTCCGCAGAGACGTCGTAGCGGTTCGCCAGACGCTTGAACGCTCTGAGGATCGAGCGATGTCGGCGTAGACAGCTGCGGTGGGGGCGCTGGAATGTGTAGGAAGCATCCCCTCACCGCGGACACGAGTGTTGGCGTAACCTGTCAAAGCGCCAGAAATTCTCTTCGTTCGCTCAATGAACGACATGCCAACAATTTTGCGCAACCAGACAACTTGACTACTGGGTGAGTGCCCACATTCCTCCACCACTGAGTTGGAGGGATCCGAGCTCAGTCACCGAAGCCCTTGGCCGTATCAATTGTATGCCCGCTCAGACGCTCACGTCGATGGGCTAAGCGCACAACGCACATGCAACTTCGAGAAGTTGAACGAGATAGTGCGACGGTCTGGCGTGTCGTACTCTTCGGCCGGTACCCATGCGTCGGAATGGAGCGTCAGGCACCGGTCCCCCGGCTCGACCGGAATTGCAATCTGTGCGGGCCCAATCGGAATTGAACCTGCGTAGCGCTCCACTCCGGCCTCGTTCCGAACGCGAATATCGAGTGGCTGGGCACGGTAGTTGATGACGTCGAGCCCAAGCTGGATTGGATACGCGTTGTCGGGGATCCGAATCTCGGCCGCGCCACAGGAGCAAAACTCGTCTCGGTCGCTCGACCAGCCGAAACCCAGCCACTGTGCGCAGAGCGCATCGCCCGACAATGTTTCGATGCAGGGCCGGGCAACACCCGTCGATCCGCCTCTCCCTTCGGCGTCGGGCCAAAGTTCCAGAGCGAGGTCGACCCGGCGGAACATGTCAGTGACGAAAGTGTGTGACCATCCGCTCTCGAACCAACCAAACTTCCTGATACAGTACACAGACACTGCATCGAGACGCAGGCCCCAAGCTGGCCACCAGGCCTCTTGAATCGGTTCGGCGGCGAATGCGATCCGCCCATCGACTTTAAGATGCCGGCCACACCGTGCGATGACATCCCAGGGCCGCACGGCGTGGTGCAAGGCCTCGTAGAAGAAGGCAAGATCGAAGCGCTCAGGCACCGAGAAATCGTCGAAGGTGCCAGCCAATGCTCGCAGCGGAAGCCCAAGCCTGGTGGCGCGACGGTTGATCAAGGTAACGAAATCCGGATTGATGTCGATGGCTACGACATCCCCGCCCAGCATGGCCATGAACTCGCTGGTCAAACCCCACCCCGCGCCAAGGTCAAGGATGGTAGGCTCGGGCTTGAGCGCTGCGTGCTTGATTGCCGTACCGATGCGCAGATGGTGCACCACAAGAGCGGACGGATCGCGCCAGGAGTATGGGTTGGCTGCAGCAGCGTAGTCGTCAAGGTTGAACTGGGTGAGTTCATTGAGCGATTGATCGAGCCGACGTCCCGAAACCTCCTCGTAGAGCGCGATCTGACACGCGACGTAAGCCTCGCTGTAAGGGTCGAGGGTAAGGTCGACGAGCGTGTCGAAGGCAAGTGTGAAGTTTGCTAGGATCAACTGGGCCTCCGGCGCGCCTAGGCCGCCGGCCGCGTCGACGGTCGCGACGAATGCGTCAAGTTCCGAAGCTCGATATGGCCGAAGCGGCGATTTCACAGGCACTGGTGCGGGCGGCAAGAGCTCGCACTCAGGTGCGCAGGGCTGTCGGCCCTCCGCACGCCCGTAGGCCTCGAAGTGCTGCAAACCCGTCAGGAGGTCTCCGCTTTGGACAGCCGCGGCAACGTCAGGGTGGTTCGTGAGGTACCAATCCTCATCGAAGTTCAACGTGGCCATCACAATTCCCCGTCACAGCTCGTCATGCACGGACACGACACTCTGAGCGTCGCAGATCTTGAGCCGCAGCTTCGTGGCGAGTGCATGACCGCCGCACTGTCCCTGATGCTTGAGCGTCACTCGCGTGAGCGGAGCACCCTCTATCTGAGGTAAGCTGCAGACTCCACGATCGCGTGAATGAACCCGCATCGAACGATCCGCGAAGCTGCAGCTTGTTCCACCAACCGTCGCCCCTTATGCGCCGTGGATCCCTGTAGACCACGCTTCTCCGCAAAAGAGCGCCGCGATACAAGCACTCCGCCCGCCGATCTGGATTGCGGCATGCACCTGAGCGATGATGCGGGAATGAATGGCGGCGATCGGCACAGTATGAACCTCGGCCTTCTCTTCTTCACGTTGTTCGGGCTGATCATACCCGTGGTTGGCATCGTCTGGATCCTGCGCTCGAAGGACCGCTGAGGCCCCGGCCTCACAGCTGGATAAGGTGCCGCCAGGCTGATGCCAGATGGGTCAGAAATGCAGCATCACCGCGCGGCGGGTTTGCTGGTCGAGGCCGTCGGCGGTGCACACGGAGGTGGTTAGCAGCCGCAGCAGCGCGGCTGTCAGATCCGGGGCGGCGGCGATCAGCCGGGCATCGGGTTAACCGCTGGATCCCGGTCGCGATGTGCCGCGGGCACCCGTCGGGCGCGACCGTGTGGTCCCACCGCACGAGGTAGGGCCAGCCGCCGGGCCGGTCGCTCGTCGACGACGCGGCCCCGAACATGCGTTCGGCTGGCGGCGCGCCTGGCTCGGCTTCGTCGCGCACCAACCACCGCCCCGGCGTATGGCTGTCCACACCGCTGCGTTTGGGCCCGGCCACGCTAATACTCCGTCGCGTGCATGATCGTGAGCACGCGGGCGGTCACCGCCGGGTCGGCGGGGTCGGGCGAGTGGCCGACCAGATCGGTGTCGTAGCTGTCGATTTTCCAGAAATACACCTCGTCCTCGACCGTGACGGCGCCGAAGTCATGCTCGCCGTAAGGGTCGTTGCCAAAGGCGAAGGTGGTGAAGGTCGCCACAGCGGTGAGCACGCTGGTTTGCAGCGCGGGCGATAGCTTTGCCACGCTGGCGGTGACCAGCACCCGGCCGCCCTCGCCGTTGCATCGCAGGTCGTCGTTCAGGGCGCGGATGCGGGCGCGATGAGCCACTCGGCTTGGGGTGTCGTTCGGCCCGAGCCAGGCGTACGTCGGATCGTTCGTGTTGCTGGTTTGTTCCATAATAGCTCAGCCTTCTGGTTCGCGGTGACGGTGGGGGGGTATCGTGCGGCTGCCGCTTAGGCGGTGGTGCTGGGATCGAGGGTCGGCTCGGCTGCGACCGATGCCGGGCACAAGCGCTGCGCGGTCGCCTCGGCGCGCTGGGCCAGGCGACGAAGGTGCCCGGCCTCAGCCACCAGGGCTGCGGCGAGCGCGACCGCCACACCAGGGCGTCGGCCTTCGGCGATGCTCAGCACTTGGGCCAAGCCGGCCTCGTCCTCGGCAAGCACGGCGTCGAGCGCCTGCAGAACCGGCAGGGTGCGGGCGGCGAAGGTCGCCGCGGTGTAGGCTGCCGACCCGCCGGGCAGGTGGGTGGTGCGGCAGCCGGTGAAATCGATTGCGATAGGGGGCTCAGCGCTCATCGGTGGCCTCCGCGACGAGGGCCGCGCTGGCGGCAGCGTTGCCGGGGGGCAGCAGGGCGAGGTCGTCACGGCGGCGGGCCACAAGAGGATCGTCGGGCCAATCGCGCCAGCGCAGGGTGAAGAGGTCGTCGCCGGGGGCGGCAACGACGATAGCCTCGTACCAGCCGCACAAGGGGTAGACCTCACCGACGAGCACGAGCGAGCCGACGACGATTGCCGCATGGCTCGTGGCCGATGGGTTGAGGTCGAGTTCAGGATCACCGAGCGCTTCAGCATTCAGCTCGTTCAAGGCGTCGGGATCGTCGGCTACGGTGGCCTCGGCTTCGGCCCCGAACACCGCATCGAGCACCGCGTCCTTGACGAACGGCACCAGCCCGCGTCCGGAGGCGAACAGGCGGCCACGTGGCAGGGCTTCGGCCCGGCGGGTCTGCTCGGGGTCGGTCAGGCGAAGAACCTGCAGCCCCATCATCGCGGCAGCGCGCTCGGCTTGCGTTGCCTTCTCTGCGGGAAACAACGCGGCCCGGCGCTTGCCGGCGGCATCACGCCCGAACAGCACCAGCCCGAGCGTCGGCCGAGCTGCAGCCGTGGCCGGGATCTCGGGTGATACGCGCGTTGTACCGGGTGAGGGGCTTGGTGGCGGCACGTTGCGAGCCCGCGGTGCTGGCGGCGCTGTGGCAACGCTTGGGCTGTTTTGACTCATACGAGGCTCCTCAAATGCGAAAGGAGCCCGTTGGGGCTCCTTGCTGGGTGGATCAGTTCTGGGGGGCTTGGGGGCC
>NZ_VRUW01000079.1:0-23689 GCF_008039475.1 Methylobacterium sp. WL12
ACTCGTGCAGCGAGGGCGGCAGCAACCAGCCCTGATCCACATCCCAGGAGCGAAACACCTTGGCCATGAGCCAAGTGAATCACCCTCCGGCCCCGCCGTCGAGAGGATTACTCGGACGCGCTCCTAGGTTACACCCCTTCCAAGCCGATCGAGAAGCCGAAGCTGGGGCCGCTGTTACCGGTGATCGATGCGATCTTGGAGTAGGACCGGATCGCTTCCGTCAAGCAGCGGCACACGGCATCGAAGTCCGATTGCAGCGGCACCGGAGCAGCCTTCGCATCCTCCTTAGGCTCCAAACCCAAGAACAGAATCACGACCCAGATCCCCACGCTACTCCGCGTCAGTCCTGCTCAGGGAGGCTTGGTGACAGACGGTAAACCGCATCCGATCAGAGAAGGCCGATCAGTACAGAGCGCCGTGGGCGAAGTGGGCCATCTCGACGGCCCGCCGGAAGCGCAAGGGTGACGGCCTGCTGGTCGCTTCCGGGCGCCTGCTCGGGTCGATCGAGGCCAGCGTCGCCGGGGATCGCGCGATCATCGGGACGAACGTCTTCTACGGCGCCTACCTTCAGGACGGGACGTCCAAGATGCCGGCGCGCGCCTTCCTCGGTATCTCCAAGCCGAACGAGAGCGAGATCATGAGCGCGGTGCAGGCGTTCGTGCTTCGGCGGCTCGCGCTGCAGTAAAATCGTAATCTACCAAGAAGCTACCGGCCTTTATCTCGTTTGTCATAGCGAGAAAGCCACTCGTCTAACCTGCGATGAGTTCCGGTTTTTTCATAGTGGCGATAGTCTATGCCCCACTCTAAAGCCTCAGGTGTTTCAATTTGAAATCGCTTGAGAACGGCGGAACATTCGCTAGCGGTTGGCCTTGTCACGGTATCATGATAAATCTTCCAATAAGCTTCCCACTCTCTATTATGCACCGGATCCGGATTACTTGAAAAAATTAATGCAGCATAATCTATAGAGACCCACTTACGGTCAGCAGATGAAATCTTTTTAATTTCGTTTTTAGATACTTTCAAATCTCTAAGAATGGCTAATATATTTTGTTTTTGAATTTCTTTTTGTCGTGTATCTCCACTGCCAAATCTACCTTGACCCTGAAGATTTTCGACCATTATCTCGGATAGCGGTATTGCAATGGCTCTCAGCTGTTCGACTGTTTCATTTGCATCTTGAATGACTTTATTCGCTTTTGCCAATGTTATGGCGAAGCCAAACATTTTTAGCGAAGTAACCCGTTCTAAATTCGCAAATACAAAGCAAAGAACGCACGCGATTATAGTGAAAGTTAGGCGTTTTACATCTAGTTCGGCAGAGAACGGTCCTATTAGATATATAAAATAGATAAATAACAAAAAACTAAATGAATATAAGATAAATAAAGCAATATTTTTGATCATTGATCGCCTCTGTAACCAAGCCTGCCTTCTATGATGTCTGTCTAAACCGCGGTATTTCAACCGCTCTGATCATCATGCTGCCGCACGTAGCCCCGGCTGGTAAGCCAGTCTGTGAGAGCGTGTCGGATCGCGCCCACCCGTCGTCGCATTGCCGTTAGCCTTCCTCAACCGCACTCCCGGCCCCTCGCCATTCTACTCAATGAAGGATTAAACCGTGGCACTGCGGTTAAGCGTGCCCGACGGCGCTCCTACTGCGCCAACCCACCCAACGGCGGCGCCTCTCGCGTGAACCACCAGTAGATGGCCACAGCCAGAACGATCATGGAGATGAAGAGACCGATTTCGAGCCAGCGCGTCATGAGGACGGCTTAGCACGGCTGGCGAAGAAAAGCCCCGCAACGATCAGTTCCTCAGGGGCCAACAATTCCGGCATGCGTCGCCACGCCCTGCAATTTTACATTCTGGGTCGCAAGACAGCTGCGGAGTTGTTATGTGCTGCATCCCGCAGCGGGTCACGCTGCCCCGACGAGAGAACCCTATGACCGACTCAGACAAACTGGCCGAGCTGAAAAAGGATCAGGAGAGCCTGCAGGTCGAGGTGCGAGAAGCGGGAGCCTTGAACGACCAATCTCGCGTCAACGCTGCGCTGACCAAGATCATCGCGGTAAACCAAGAAATTCTCGACTTGGAGCACGGAGAAAAAAATTATGGCAAGACGCACGATCGATCAATAAAAGATCCGACTGCGTAAGCTTTCTCTGTCCCCAGGCTTAACGAAAGCGGCGAGCGAACCGAACTGCGCCGATAGCGTCACGATCCGCTCGTCCAAGCCTTAGTCGCAGCAATCACTCTGCTTGTAATTGCTGGTGAGATGGCGTGGCTGATCGCGGCCAATATCCCCGCTACTTATTGGCCCTCATATTCACGGCGCCGTCGCCGAGATCGATCTCTTCGACACGTGGGCCATGTACATCTGCGTCCCGCTGTTCCCATGCATCGAGCGCTCCATTGGCCGCCTCGACAATGGCGCCCAGCGAACTCGTTGGCACCAGAGGCCGGATCGCTTCAACTAGCCTTGCCAGCACCGTCTGCTCTTCGAGCAGTTCTGCCGGCATCGTCGCAACGCGGCAGAATGCTGCGTATACGTTCTCGGCAATTGCACGGGCGGCGCGGTCAGGATCGGGCGTGTCGCTCACTTCATATAGCCCTTCGCCTTCAGGTGCTCGGTGAGAGCTTCTCGGATCGCCTCCGGCCGTGATGGCTTCGGCTCAGGGTGGTCTGCGATCCAGGCTTCCAGCGAAGCGTCCAGCTCAGGATACAACCGCAGGCCGATGGCCTTGCCGATACCGGTCGGCGGGCGTCCCCGCGGTTTTCTGCTATCGGCTATTGACATCGAGATTGATGATAGCAGATAAGAACGGGCCGACCAAGAGGTTGCACCCTCCTGGAAGGCCCTGACCACAACCGTTGTCTGAGGACGATCATGGCTAACCACGCCCATAGCACACGCACGCCCTTATTACCCCCGGCTGGCGCTTCGGCGGCCTTATTACCCCGCGGGGCCGACAGGCAGCCTGGCCCCGTCACGCTGGCCCTCCGCGCCATGCGGACGGCCGATCCGGACCGGGCAGCGGACGACGCCATCGAGGCGATCCGCAGGGGCTTAGATCGCCACTTCTCCGAGACTGCCCGGCAGCGTCTAAGCGCGCTTCGGAAGCGAGTCGCCGACCGTATCGAGCGTGACCTCGCCTTGCTCGACGTGCTGGCAGGCAACGTCGACCTCGAGGATGCCGACTCCGAGATGACGGCGGTCGAGTGGACAGGGGCTGGCGCGCACCGCTTCAATCGCGGGGTGGCTGCATGAGCGCCCCGTCCGATCGCCGCGGCTTCCTCCGCGGCCTCGTCTCGCTTCCGCTAATCGGCGGCGGCGTGACGCTCATCGGCAGCCCCACCGCGGTTGCCATGCCCCTCTCGGAACAGCTCCTCGACAGCTATGATGCGTGGCTCGAATACGAGCGCCGCTATCTCAAATGGGAGCGGTACCGCGATCGTCGCCCCGAGGTGACACCGGGCATGGCCTGCGTCTGGCTGAACCAAGCGACGGGCGAGACCTACGATTACGTGCCCTGCGCGAATGGTGGGTCGATGTACCATTCGTCGGACAACCCGGCCCGGCAGGCTCAGCCCTCGTCTAGGGCTGCACTCGTGCTCTCGGCCGTTGGCTGCGATTGGCGGGAGGGCAGCCGATGACGCGCCCTGAGTCCGTATGCGGGCTGCTCCTCGACGCCGAAACAGACATGGCCGACGTCGAACGCTGGGGGCACGTCCTGATCTCGATGGGTGCGAGCCACAATCAGATCAGCCCCGCCGCCGCCTTCGTGGTTGGCGAGGCGCTGGAGAGACTAGGGAAGCGCATCGAGGCGAAGTGGAACATCGCCGTCGACGCCGCTCGGCAAGTAGAGTCCAGCCGATGAAGCCGCATCCTCTCGTCTGCCGCGCCTGCCTGCAGGCCAGCGTGATCGCCCTGGTGCTGTCTCGCCTCGCCATGAACGCAGGACAGCTCTCGGATGGGCTGTACCGGCTCGCCGAGCGGCGGATGAAGCACGCCCAAGCCCTCGCCGATCTGGCGACCGGCCGCTGATACCCGGCCCGGCCGCTACCCAGGGTAATGCACGCTCAGCGTCGAAAGCATCCGCGCCCGTCTCCGTCACAATCGGGGAAACTCCGAAGACGGGCGCGAAAGTTCGACGAATCGCCGACTGGTTCAGATTACAATCATTAACCCAGTTTGCAACCTGTGCGTGCTGCTATCACGAGCCCGGCCGGGCTTCACGAACGCCGCTCCCCAGATCCGGGGAGAGGATAGGTGGCTTCGATGATCCTCAGGCCTGCCGCAGCACATGCATGACTCCGAAGATCATGATCAACGCTCCGACGAGAACGATGAATGCGAGTAGCGCCATCTCAAGCATGAGAGCAGTCCTGGGGAGAGCAAGCTGCTCCACTCCAGGCGCTCACAGCGAGCGGGGGAGGTCCGTGTTTAAAGCGGATCGCGAACGATCATGCGCTTTACAAATAAATTGACCAAAGAAAAAATATCAAGACGCGGCGAACGCGGTTACCCGCAGCGTTACCCGAGCTTAGTTTAGCTAGCCCAGAAACCTAGCTAAGTGTTGGCGCGCCCGAAAGGATTCGAACCTCTGACCCCCAGATTCGTAGTCTGGTGCTCTATCCAGCTGAGCTACGGGCGCCCTGCGGACCGGGTGGCGGTGAAGGCCTGTTCCGGTCGCGAGGGGGTGTCTAGAGGCTCGTTCCGCGCTTGGCAAGTGGGTAAGCGGGGCGATCGTCTCCGGCGGTGCGATCGACTTGGTGCGGCGCACAGCGAGGGAGGGGCGACGCATTTCGGGAGCAGATCGGGTGTCGCCTCCGAACGCTCGCGCGCCGTCGGACCCCATGGCGCTCGCCTTTTGGCGAGCACGCGCGCGTGGTATCCGGCGCGTCCTATGGATCGGGCCTGGGCGACCCGGCTCCCGCCAAGCGGTCGCGGCCGGGTTTGCCCGATGGGGATGAGATTCGAATGAAGGCGGCGGCCGAGATGGACGGCACCCTCGCGGACTGGCGCTTCAGCGTCGCACCGATGATGGACTGGACCGATCGCCATTGCCGGGCGTTCCATCGCGTACTGTCGGCGCGGGCGCGGCTCTATACAGAGATGGTGACCACCGGCGCGGTCATCCACGGGCCGCGGGAGCGCCTGCTTGGCTTTTCCGACGTCGAGCATCCGGTGGCGGTGCAACTCGGCGGCTCCGAGCCGGGCGACCTCGCCGAGGCGGCGCGGATCGCCGAAGGCTACGGCTACGACGAGATCAACCTCAACGTCGGCTGCCCGTCGGACCGGGTGCAGAACGGCCGCTTCGGCGCCTGCCTGATGCTGGAGCCCGAGCATGTCGGTGATTGCGTCGCGGCGTTGAAGGCAGCGGTGCGCGTGCCAGTGACGGTCAAGTGCCGGATCGGCGTGGACGAGCAGGACCCGGAAGCCGCGCTGGACGCGCTCGCCGACGCGCTGGTCGCGGCCGGCGTCGACGGCTTGATCGTCCATGCGCGCAAGGCCTGGCTCAAGGGCCTGTCGCCCAAGGAGAACCGCGACGTGCCACCGCTCGACTACGACCGGGTGGTGCGGCTCAAGCGGGCGCGTCCCGCCCTGCCCATCGCGGTGAACGGCGGCATCGCCACCGTGGCGGAGGCGAAGGCGCACCTTTCGATCCTCGACGGGGTCATGGTCGGGCGCGCGGCCTACGGCGAGCCCGCCGGGCTGATCGCCGTCGATCCCGAGCTGTTCGGCACGCCGGCGCCGGTCGCGGACGCGTTCGAGGCGGTCGAGGCCTACGCCCCCTATGTCGCGGCGACACTCGCCGGCGGCGAACGGCTCCACGCCATCACCCGGCACATGCTCGGCCTGTTCAACGGGCGGCCCGGCGCGCGGGCGTACCGGCGCCATCTGTCCACCGCCGGCGTCGAGGCGACGGCCGACCTCGCGACCCTGCGTGCCGCGGTGGCGATGGTCTCCCGCGAGATGCCGGAGCGGGACGCCGCCTGATCGGCCTCCGCGGCGCCGTCAGCGCCCGCGCAGGATCAGCCGGTCGCCGCGGACCTCGTAGCCGGCGAGCCGCGTCAGGAAGCTCTGGCCGAGGAGGTTGCCGTCGAGGGCGCCCGGCCTGGCGACGAGCGCCGGCACGCGCCGTTCCGTGATCGGGCCGACGGCGAGGGACTCGAGGGTGGCCGGCGCGGCGTAGGCGACGCCGTTCGCCGTGGAGACGCGGGTGGTGAACGCGCCGGGTTCCGGGCGGATGCCGAGGGCGTCGGCGCTCTCCGCGGTCAGCACCACCGCGCTGGCGCCGGTGTCGAAGGCGAAGCTCTGGCTCTGCCCGTTGACCCGCGCGTCGACGCCGAAGACGCCGTCCGACCGGCGGGTGATCGTCACGGTGCCGCCGGGGCCGATCGCCGGCGTGCCCGGGCGCAGGGCGCCCATGACGCCGGCTTGGATCTCCTGCAGCGGCTCGCGGTAGACGTAGCCGACGACGCAGGCGAGCCCGAGGCCGCACCAGAGCAGCAGCGCCTGCAGGTTCTTGCCCGGCGCGGCGGCGAACTGGCGCCAGAACCCGGCGACCACCAGCGCGAGGATGCCGGCGCCCCAGGCGAGGCCGGCGAGCTGATCGGGCTCGATCGTCCCCGCGATCCGGCCGCCGTCGGTGGCCACGAGCAGGGCCACCACGAGGCCGATCGCGATCAGCGCAAGGATCGTCATGCGGGCGCCTGCGCGGGCGCGAGCCCGGCTTCCACGAGACGCGTCGGCAGCCCGGCCATGATCGCGCGGCGGCGCGGCTCGGACAGGGAGCCCCACAGGCCGATCTCGTCGCGCGTCCGGCCGCACCCGATGCAGAGGCCGCTCGGCCCATCGAGGACGCAGACCTTGGTGCACGGGCTCGAAGCTTTGGCGGATGGCGTTGTCACAGGCGCGTTCATCCCGCGTCCATGCCCGTTTCAAGGGTCGGCGATCAAGCTCAGACCGTGGCGAGCAGCGCCAGCAGCGCGGCGATCTCGGCGACTTGCTGGCAGGCGCCGACCACGTCGCCGGTCTGTCCGCCGATCTTGCGCTGGGCGACCCAGGTGAGGGCGAGCGACGCGAGCGGCGCCAACACCACCATCGCGAGGATGCCGGTCAAGGGCAGGCCGAGCGGGACGGCGAGCAGCGCCAGGGCGAGGCCGAGCGCGACGGCGGTGCCCGCCGTCGCGCGAGTCGGGCGGCCGACCGCGGCCGACAGACCCGAGGGCCGGGCGGGCGACAGCAGCACCATCGGCGCGAGGGCTGCGACCCGCGAGAGGATCGCGGCCAGCGCGAGCCCGGTGGCGGCGGCGGTGCCGGTCCGGTCGAGCAGCGTGGCGAGGGCGCCGATCCGCAGCGCCAACGACAGCATCAACGCGACGCCGCCATAGGCGCCGATGCGGCTGTCCTTCATGATCTCCAGGCTGCGCTCCGGCGTCGCGCCGCCGCCGAACCCGTCGGCGACGTCGGCCAGGCCGTCCTCGTGCAGGGCGCCGGTGAGCATCACCGCGACCGCGACGGCGAGCGTCGCCGCGACGAAGGGTCCGAGGTCGATCCACCAGCCGGCGAGCAGCACCAAAGCCGGCGGCAGCGCCAGGATCAGCCCGGCCAGCGGCAGCATTCGCGGGACCGTCCGGAAGTCGGGGACCGCATGCGGATCGGGCTCGCCCGGGAAGGGCGGCAGCGGCAGGCGCGAGTAGAAGCGCAGGCACGCCGCCAGATCGTGCAGGAGGTCACGGCCGGGCCAGTCGGCCTCGCCGCGGAACGGTTCGCCCAGCATCACGCCGCCTTCGCTCGCAATGGCCTTGACGCGCGCAGCCTTCACCCGCGCGCCCGCTCCCACTATAGCTCGCGGGACCGGCGCGCCCGCCCACCCGCGGACGGCCCGCCCACAACAATCCTTCGGACCCGATGACCGACCCGAGCCCGTTCGCGGATATCCGCCACCTGATCGAGACGATGCCCGGCCCCGACCGGGAGGCCACCGGCGCGATCGCCGCGCGCGAGGCGCGCCTCACGAAGCCCGCCGGAGCGCTGGGGCGGATGGAGCAGCTCGTCGCCTGGCTCGGCGCCTGGCAGGGCAAACCGATGCCGACGCTGGACCGGCCGCTGGTCTGCGTCTTCGCCGGCAGCCACGGGGTGACGAAGCGCGGCGTCTCGGCCTTTCCCGATGCGGTGAACCGCCAGATGCTCGAGAACTTCGCCGCGGGCGGCGGGGCGATCAACCAGATCTGCGCCGCCTACGGCCTCGGCTTCAAGGTGTTCGACCTCGCCATCGACCTGCCCACCGGCGACATCACCGAGGCCCCCGCCCTCGACGAGAAGGCCACCGTCGCGACCATGGCCTTCGGCATGGAGGCGGTCGCCGCCGGCACCGATTGCGTCGGCATCGGCGAGATGGGCATCGGCAACACCACGATCGCGGCCGCGCTCTACGCCGCCCTGTTCGGTGGCGAGCCCGCGCATTGGGTCGGGCGCGGCACCGGCCTGGACGATGCCGGCGTCGTGCGGAAGGTGGCCGCAGTGGAGGCGGCGCTCGCCCACCATGCCGGGCATCTCGACGATCCGCTCGAGATCCTGCGGCGGCTCGGCGGCCGCGAGGTCGCGGCGATGGCCGGCGCGATCCTCGCCGCGCGGCTGCAGCGCGTGCCGGTGGTGCTCGACGGCTACGTCGCCACCGCCGCCGCCGCGGTGCTGCACGCGCTCGACCCGCGCGCGCTCGACCATTGCCTCGCCGGCCACGTTTCGGCCGAAGGCGCCCACGCCGAGGTGCTGGACCGGCTCGGGCTGGTGCCGCTGCTGGCGCTGGGCATGCGTTTGGGCGAAGGCTCGGGCGCCGGCATGGCGATGGGCCTGCTCAAGGGCGCGCTCGCCTGCCATCGCGACATGGCGACGTTCGAGCAGGCCGGCGTGTCGGACAAGGGCCATTCGGGTTCGGGGGAGTAGGGCCATGAAGATCACCCAGGCCTTCACCTTCGAGGCGGCCCACCGCCTGCCGAACGTGCCCGAGACCCATCGCTGCCACCGGATGCACGGGCATTCCTATCGCGTCGAGCTGACGGTCTCCGGCCCGGTCGATTCGCGCACCGGCTGGGTGGTGGACTTCTTCGACATGGAGGCGATCTTCGCGCCGGTGCTGCTCCAGCTCGACCATTACTGCCTCAACGAGGTCGCGGGGCTGGAGAACCCGACCGCCGAGAACATCGCGGCCTGGATCTGGCAGCGCACGAAGGAGGGCCTGCCGGGGCTTTCCGCGGTGAAGGTGTTCGAGACGCCGATGTCCTGGGCGGAGTATGCGGGTGACTGACGACCGCGCGCTGGTGCTGTTCTCGGGCGGGCAGGATTCCGCGACCTGCCTCGCCTGGGCGCTCGACCGCTACGCCCACGTCGAGACGCTGGGCTTCGATTACGGCCAGCGCCACCGGATCGAACTCGACGGGCGCGCGACGCTGCGCGACGGCCTCGTGCGCATCCGCCCGGACTGGGCCGAACGGCTCGGCGAAGACCACACCCTGGCGCTGGACGCCCTCGGCCAAGTCTCGGAGACGGCGCTGACCCGCGAGACGGCGATCGGGTTCGAGGCCGGCGGATTGCCGAACACCTTCGTGCCCGGCCGCAACCTCGTCTTCCTCACCTTCGCCGCCGCGCTCGCCTACCGCCGGGGCCTGCGCCACGTCGTCGGCGGCATGTGCGAGACCGACTATTCCGGCTACCCGGATTGCCGCGACGACACGATCAAGGCGCTGCAGGTGGCGCTGAACCTCGGCATGGAGCGGCGCTTCGTGCTGCACACCCCGTTGATGTGGCTCGACAAGGCCGAGACCTGGCGCATGGCCGAGCGCCTGGGCGGGCGGGCGCTGGTCGACCTCATCGTCGAGGACAGCCACACCTGCTACCTCGGCGAGCGCGGAGCGCGCCACGCCTGGGGCTACGGCTGCGGCACCTGCCCGGCCTGCGCACTGCGGGCCTCGGGCTATGCGCGGTTCGTGGCCGACGCGCCCTGATCACACGGACTGGACGATGACGCCGTACCAGCCGAGGCCTTCGTAGGTCTCGTAGCCGGGGGTGCGGTGGAAGGCCGTGACGAACGCGCCGTGCGCGACGCCGCTGGCGCCGCCCTTCGGATCGAACGCCAGGGTCTCGGTGAGGACGCCGCGCTCGTCGGAGGCGGCGAGCACCCGGCGGTCCGCGTCCACCAGCAGCACCCGCGTGCGGGCGCGATCCTGCGGCGAGACCCGGATGCCGGCCACGATCGCGCGCGCCTGCGGCTCCCAGTCGAAATGGATCGCCAGCACGCCGATTGGGGCGCCGTCGGCCCGGCCGCCGTCGCGGATGCTCGCGCAGTAGGTCGCCACCTGCGCGCCGCCGAGGCGCGGCTCGCGGCGCACGTTGCCGGCGAGGTAGGCGTCGCCGTCGGGCAGGGCGAGGGCCTTGCGGAACCACGACTCGTTCGCGACGCTGGCGCCGCGGGCGTCGGGATAGCGGTCCGGCCTCCCGACGGCGAGGATGCGGCCGTGCCGGTCGCACACCCAGAGGTCGAGGTAGACCGTGTAGGCCGAGAGGATCACGCCGAGGCGCTGCCCGGCATGCGCCGCCGCGGCCGGGTCGGGCTCGGCGACGCAGGCGACCACGGCGGCGTCCGTCGCCCACCAGCGCACGTCGCAGGTGCGTTCGTAGAGGTTGCGGTCGGTCAGCTCGATCGCGTTCAGCGCGAGGTCGACCATGCGCTCGCCCCGCGCCTGGACGGCCATCGCCCCGACGGTGCGACCGAGCTCGTCGATATGCCCCGAAAGCTGCGTCTCCAATTCGCGGGCGAGGGTCTCGATCTCGGCGCCGATCCCGCGAACCTCCTGCGCCACCACGGAGAACCCCCTGCCGTGCTCCCCGGCGTGGGCGGCCTCGATCAGCGCGTTCAGCGCCAGGATCTTGGCCTGGGCGGTGATCTGGTGGATGCGGCCGATCTTCTCGTGCGCGACCCGGCCGACGCCTGCGGTCAGCGCCGAAATCGTCGCGAGCGTCGGAGCCGACGCGGCGGGCTCGGTTCGCTGTGGGCCGACGATCTTCGAGGCGGCAACGGACATCGGGTTCGGCTCACATCGGGCGACGTGATTTTATGCCTATCCTTGCATGGTAAAGAAGACTTGAATCTGCGGGGCGTCTCGACAGTCGTCGTCAGACGGTCGGCGGCAAGCCGATTTCATCGAGCACGCGACGCGGATCGGCGTCAGCGCAGGCGCTCGGTGAGCGCCGTCAGCGTTCCGGCAAAAGCGTCCGGCCCGCCGAGCAGGCGTTCCAGCAGCAGAGCCCCTTCGAGCGTCGCCACCACCAGCCGGGCGTGAGTCGCGGGATCGAGGTCGGGGCGGATGCTTCCGTCCGCCGCGCCGTCGCGAAACACCTGCTCCAGCCAGGACACGTGGCGGGCGAAGAACGCGACGACGTCGGCGCGCAGGCGTTCGGGCAGCGCGTCCCCCTCGGTGGCCAGCGCCGCGCACAGGCAGCCGAGGCCCTGCTCGACGCCGCCGAGGTAGAGCCGCCCGTAGGCCGCGATCCGGTCGATCCCGGCCGGGTGCGCGCTCAGGATCTCGGCCAGCGCCGCGTCGTAGCGCTCGCCGTAGGCCGCCACCAGCGCCGCGCCGAGATCGTCCTTGGTGCGGAAGTGATGGTGGATGCTGGCCTTGCGGATGCCGACCGCCTCGGCGAGGTCGGCGTAGCTGAAGCCCGACCAGCCGCGCCCGCGCACCAGCGTCTCGGCCTGGATCAGCAACTCGGTGCGGGTGTCTCGCATCGTGGGGTCGAACGCCGTGTCGAAAGCGCGCCGCCGGCCGGCGCCTCCCGCCGTCTTGCCACTTGACGACCGAGAAATCTACCTACTAGATGGTTGGAAGAATAATTCAGGGAGACCGGCATGCCGGGAACGGTCCAGCGCCACGCCGAAGCGAGCCGCGAAGGGTGCGCCCGATGAAGGCCGTGCTGTCGCGCCGCGCCGCCTTGTTCGGCGGGTTCTGCCTGTGCTGCCTGCCGAAGCCGGGGTTCTCCGCCGCCTCCTTCGCGATGGAGGAAGTCGGCCCCGGCATCTTCATGCGCCGCGGGCCGAACGCCGACGCGACGCCCGAGAACGACGACGCCATCGCCAACATCGGCTTCGTCGTCGGCCGGGACGGCGTGCTCGTCACCGAATCCGGCGGCAGCCTCGCCGACGGGCAATGGCTTCGCGCCGAGATCGTGAAGCGCACGTCGAAGCCGATTCGGCACGTGGTCATCACGCACGTCCACCCCGACCATTGCTTCGGCGCCGCCGCCTTCATGGCCGACAAGCCCAACGTCATCGGCCATGCGCGCCTGCGGGAAGCCCTCGACGCGCGGGGCGACTACTATCGCCAGCGCCTGGTCGACATCCTCGGCGCCGACAAGGCCGGCAGCGTCGTCTACCCGACGCAGGAGGTGAAGGACGGCGCCGAGGTCGACCTCGGCGACCGCAAACTGCGCTTCACCGCGCATGCGACCGCCCACACCTCGTGCGACCTCTCGATGGTCGACAGCGCCAGCGGCCTGCTGTTCACCGGCGACCTGCTTTCGGTCGGGCGCATCCCGTCGCTCGACGGCAACCTCAACGGCTGGCTGAAGGAGGTCGAGGGCCTGCGGGCCTCGGGCGCGACCCGCGCCGTCCCCGGCCACGGCCCGGTCTCCGTCGATCTGGCGCCCGGCCTCGACGCGCTGTCCCGCTACCTGACCACGCTGCGCGACGAGACCCGCAAGGCCATCGCCGCCGACGTGTCGATCGAGAAGGCGGTCCGGACCGTCGCGCAATCCGAGCGCGGACGGTGGGACCTGTTCGACAGCTACAACGGCCGCAACGTCACCGAGGCCTACAAGGAGCTCGAGTGGGAATGAGGCTCGAGCCGATTTATCTCTCATCCGACCGGAGGAACGCCATGAAGCCCGCCCTTTCTTTGATCCTGAGCCTCGGCCTGTCGGTCGCCATCCTCGCCGGCCCCGCCGTCCGTGGGCCGGTCCTGGCGGCCGGCGCCTCGGACACCGACGCCGAGCGCACGGCGCGCTGGCAGGAGATCGCCAAGTCGGTGTTCGGCGACCGCAAGATCCAGCCGACCGACACGCTGATCCAGATCGACGCGCCGAACCGCGCGATGGACGCGGCGCTGGTGCCGATCACCCTGACCATGCCCGAGAAGGACAAGATCAAGGCGGTGCACTTCGTCATCGACGACAACCCGTCGCCCTATGCCGCGCACTTCACCTTCGGCCCGGCCGGCGACCCGAGCGAGTTGAAGCTCCGGGTGCGCGTCAACAACTACACCAACGTCCACGCCGTCGCCGAGACGAAGGACGGCGGCCTCTACGAGGCGGTGAAGTTCGTGAAGGCCTCCGGGGGCTGCTCGGCCCCGATGGGCATGAGCGACGAGGAGGCGATGAAGGGCATGGGCGACATGCGGATGAAGTTCTCGGGCGAGGCGCAGGCCGGCAAGCCGATCGAGGCGACGCTGATGATCCGCCACCCGAACTTCTCGGGCATGCAGATGAACCAGGTGACCCGCGACTACACGCCGGCACGCTACATCAACAAGCTCGTCGTCACCGCCGGCGACAAGGTGGTCTTCACCATGGACGGGGACATCTCGATCGCCTCGAACCCGGTGATCAACTTCGGTCTGGTGCCGGAGCCGGGCAAGCCGATCAAGGTCGCGGCCTCCGACAGCCAGGGCGGCAGCTGGGAGCATAGCTTCAACGCGCCGAGCCCGAGCAACTGATGCGCGCGGGCCGGGACCATCGCCTGATCCGCCTCGCCACGGTGTTTCTGGCCGCGGGATTCCTCGCGGCCGCGCCAGCCGACTCGCCGGTGAACGTGCCGGAGCCGGCGGGCCTGCACGAGGGCGTCCAGCAGGGCTACACCCCCAAGACCTTGAGCGGTGCCGTCGTGATCGACATCGCCGGACTCGACGCGCTCATGGCGAAGGCGCCGGTGCTGATCGACGTCGCGCTCGCCGACCGCAAGCCGGCGAACTTCCCGGCCGACCGGCCCTGGCTGCCGGCCCACCGCTCCGTCCCCGGTGCCGTCTGGATGCCGAACGCGGGCGCGGCACCGCTCGCGGCCGAACGCGAGGCGTTGTTCCTGAAGCGGGTCGCGGCGCTGACCGGCGGCGACAAGGGGAAGCCCATCGTCATCTTCTGCCATCCCGATTGCTGGGGCAGCTGGAACGCCGGCAAGCGCCTGGTCCAGCAGGGCTACACCGCCGTGCACTGGTTCCCCGACGGGATCGAGGGCTGGCAGGACAAGCACGACACCGCTGTGATCCGGCAGGATGCGGAATGGGCGGCCGACCCTGCGGCAGGGGAGCGGTCCTCCGCCCGCTGAACCGCGGGGATCACGACGCGGCGCCGCTTCGATGGAGCCCGATCGTTCTGACGCATCCCCGTATCGGTCGGCTCGGCAGGCGCGCATCCCCTCTGCCCGCACGCGGCGAGAGGGCTTCGTCGACCGTGTCGTCGACAAAGCGAGGCGGCAGCCGAAGGTGAGGGGGACCCGACGGAAGAGCCCCATCCGGCACCTCCCCCTCACCGCCGCTTCGGCTTCGCCTCTCGCTTCCCGGCTGCACGACGAGGTGCAGCCGGGCCTCTCCCCGCGGGCGGGGAGAGGGGAACCCCCCGCTTCATCCGCCGCGATGTGTGAACGCGTGAGCCGGTCGAAGAGCACCGCGAGCGGGATTCCTGTCGCGCGGCAGCCTATATGAGGGACGTGCAGGCGTTCCCGATCTGCATCGCGTTCCGGTCCGTTCCCGACGGCCGCGCCAAGACAAACGGAGTTCGAGGCCATGTCGCAGGTCGTGCAATCGCGGCGCGTGATGGCGGTGGATCTCGCCAAGCGGAAGGCCGAAGGGCGCAAGATCATCGCGCTCACCGCCTACCATGCCCACACCGCCAGCATCCTCGATCCGTATTGCGACTTCATCCTGGTCGGCGACTCGCTCGGCATGGTGATGCACGGCATGGAATCGACCCTGCCGGTCACCCTGGAGATGATGATCCTCCAGGCTCAGGCGGTGATCCGCGGCACCTCCCAGGCCCTCGTGGTCGTCGACATGCCGTTCGGGTCCTACGAGGCCTCGCGCGAGCAGGCCTTCCTGAACGCCGCGCGTGTGCTGAAGGAGACCGGCGCCGGCGCGATCAAGATGGAGGGCGGCGCGCGATTCGCCGACACCGTCGCGTTCCTGACCCAGCGCGGCATCCCGGTGATGGGCCATATCGGCCTGACGCCGCAATCGGTGAACACCATGGGCGGCTTTCGCGTGCAGGGCCGTGGGCCGGACGGCGAGCGCATCCTGATGGAGGATGCCCGCGCGATCAGCGAGGCCGGCGCGTTCGCGATCGTGCTGGAGGGCATCGTCGAGCCCGTGGCCAACGCCATCGCGCTGTCGCCGACGGTGACCGCCCCGACGATCGGCATCGGCGCGTCCGCGGCCTGCGACGGCCAGATCCTGGTGCTCGAGGACATGCTCGGTTTGAGCGACAAGGCGCCGAAGTTCGTCAAGAGCTTCGGCTCGCTGCGCGCCCACATCGAGGAGGCGGTGCGCACCTACGCCGACGAAGTCCGCTCCGGACGCTTTCCCGCCGCAGACCACACCTATGCTGCGCGCTGAGGGCGTCGTTCACCCTGTCGATGACTTTAATCCTCGGTAGCGCCTACCGAGCGATCGATAGGCCCTGTTCGTGCGTTACTCTCCGGAACAATCGGAGACAGCATGGACGCGCGCTGCATCACCCTGAACAACGAGGCCGTTCGCATCGGATCGGAGCGGCTGCTCAGCCATCTCCGGCGCGAGGGGCTCAACTACGACCTGTGGGTCACGGGCTCGGATTCCGGGAGCACGGTGCACCTGCGGGTCGACCAACTCACCGACAGCCTCGACAGCCGGATCCGCGCCGTGCTGGTCGGAACGGCCACCACCCTCGACCTCGCGACCCGTCCGGGGGCTTGAGGCGCCGCCGCATCGATTGACGCGATCCGGCCGATCCCCGACAAGGCGGCCGCCCGACGGCACGACCGCCCGTCGCGGTGTCCCCCGCCGCGCCGCCCTGGCCGATGCTGTTCAACTCCTTCGTCTTCCTCCTCGTCTTCCTCCCTGCGGCGCTCGCGCTGCACGCCCTCGTCGAGCGTCGTCGGCCGGGCTGGCGGCTGCCGCTGCTCGTGCTGCTGTCGTTCGTATTCTACGGCTGGTGGGACGTGCGGTTCGTGCCGCTGCTGCTCGGCTCGATCCTGGCGAACTGGCTCGTCGCCCGCGCCTTCGTCCGGGCGCCGGCCCGCTGGCTGATCCCGGCGGCGATCGCCGCCAACCTCGCCGTGCTGGCCCTGTTCAAGTACCTCGACTTCTTCGCCGACCTCGCCAGCCTGGTTCCAGGCGTCGAGGCGCCGCGGCTCGGCTGGGTGCTGCCGCTGGGGATCTCGTTCTTCACCTTCCACCACATCATGTACCTGACCGACCTGCGGGCCGGCCGCGCGCCCGCCTTCGGGCTGACCAAGTACGCGCTCTACATCGCCTTCTTCCCGCAGGTTCTCGCCGGCCCGCTCGTGCGCTGGAGCGAGATCATGCACCAGTTCGACGAGCGCCCCTACGCGCGCCCGGACGCGGCGGAGCGGATCGGGCGCGGCCTGATGCTGCTCGTCGTCGGCCTGTCGAAGAAGGTGTTCTTCGGCGATCCGCTCGCCGGCTACGTCAACCCGGTGTTCCAGGCCGCCGCCGCCGGCAAGGCGGTGACGATGGCGGAGGCTTGGCAGGCGACCCTGGGGTTCACCTTCCAGATCTACTTCGACTTCTCCGGCTACACCGACATGGCGCTCGGCATCGCGCTGCTGTTCGGGCTGGTGCTGCCGCAGAACTTCGACGTGCCGTACCGGTCGGCGTCGCTGCGCGAGTTCTGGCGGCGCTGGCACATGACCCTGTCGCGGTTCCTGCGCGACTACCTCTACATCCCCCTCGGCGGCAACCGCCGCGGCCTCGCGATCCAGGTCGGCGCCCTGTTCGCCACGATGACGCTGGGCGGCCTCTGGCACGGGGCCGGGCTGACCTTCGTCGCCTGGGGGGCGCTGCACGGGGCCGGCCTCGGCGCGGGCATCCTGTTCCGCCGGGCGAGCCTGCGGCTGCCAAGCCTGATCGGTTGGGCGCTGACGTTCCTGTTCGTCGCGCTGACCTGGGTGCTGTTCCGCGCCACCAGCTTCGAGGCGGCGCTGATCGTGTTCAAGGGCCTGTTCGGCTTCGGCCCCGCGGGCACCGGCTTCAAGTGGCGGACGATCGCGGTGGCGGCCGCCGTGGCGACGGTCGGGCCGAGCGCCTGGGCGGCGGTCCACCGCCTGCCGCCGAGCCGGCTGATCGCCGCCGCCTTCGCGCTGCTCTTCGTCGTCGTGCTGCTGAAGATCGGCGACGACGGCAACTACGACTTCATCTACTTTCAGTTCTGAGCCGATGCGCAGCCCGTCGCCTGCCACGGCCTGGTCCGCCTTCGCCCGCACCGCCGTGTTCACGGCGGCGGCGATCCTGTCCGGCTACCTCGCGCTCGCCGTCGCGATCGACCCCTACGACAGCGGGCGGTCGCGGCTGTTCTCCGTCGGCGCCGTCCGGCCGCAGGGGCCACGCACGGCTCTGGCCGTCCGCGGGCGCGACCCGGCGTTTTCAGGTGCGATCCTCGGCAACTCGCACATCCAGCTCGTCGAGCCCGCTCGCCTTGCGGCCGCTACCGGCATCCCGTTCGTGCAGCTCTCCGTGCCCGCGACCGGACCGGGCGAGCAGCTGCTGATCCTCGACTGGTTCCTGCGCCACCATCCCACGCCGGCAGC
Source organism: Methylobacterium sp. WL12 (assembly GCF_008039475.1). Classification (NCBI taxonomy): domain Bacteria; kingdom Pseudomonadati; phylum Pseudomonadota; class Alphaproteobacteria; order Hyphomicrobiales; family Methylobacteriaceae; genus Methylobacterium; species Methylobacterium sp. WL12. Next base: position 17,856 of record NZ_VRUW01000079.1, read on the forward strand.
CCTGGTGATGGCGGCCGACGACTTCTGGTGCACCGACGACCCGGCGCTGCCGCCGGGCAAGCCGTTCCCGTTTTGGCTGCTGGAGCGCGACCCCGTCACCTACGCGCTCGGCCTGCTGCGCTTCAACGTGGCGCAGGAGGTCGTCGGCCGGATCGGATGGCTGCTACGCCGGGCGCGTCCCGTCGCCCCCGCCGACGGCTGGTGGAACTACGAGCCGGATTACCTCAAGCTCGGCTTCGCCGGCGGCGCGCGCCCGGCGCCCGGCGCGGGGGCGGCGACGCCGGACACGCCCGAGCCGCATAGGGCCGGCCCATTCCCCGCGGCCGTGCGCCTTGCCGCGACGCTCGCCCGCGTCCCGGCGGAGACGCCGGTCGTGATGGTGTTCCCGCCCATCCACGCCTCCGCCCTGCCGCGGCCGGGCACGCGCCGCGCCGCAGCCGAGCAGGCCTGCAAGGCCGCGATCGCGGCGGCGCTGGCGTCGCACCCGCGCAGCGCCGTGCTCGACGAGCGCCGCGACACCCCCGAATCGCACGACGACGCGCTGTTCTTCGACCTGAGCCATTACCGGCTCCCGGTCGCCCGGCCGCTCGCCGACGCCATCGCCGCGGCGGTCAATCGCCTGCGGGCTCGGCCGGCGATCCCGGGTTGAGCACATCAATCTCGATTCGTCGCCGCGCACCGTGGCGTCTTTGCCGCATCAATTTGCGCAGCGCGTGCAGGTGCGGACGTCGGCACGTGGGTGCGTTGTAGCAGCAATCCACCTCGACTATACGGCAGGCAATGATCGCCGCGGACCGGCCGTACGGGACTATGGAAGGGCGACGAATGGCGAAGGTGACGCTGGAGGACGGCTACGTTCCGTCCGACGACGAGCCCTTCATGAACGAGCGTCAGCGCGAGTATTTTCGGCGCAAGCTGCTCGGCTGGAAGAGCGACATCCTGCGCGAGGCGCAGGACACCCTCGTTGCGTTGCAGAGCGAGAACGAGAACCACCCCGACCTCGCGGACCGCGCCTCCTCGGAGACCGACCGGGCGATCGAGCTGCGGGCCCGCGACCGGCAGCGCAAGCTCACCGGCAAGATCGACGCGGCGCTGGCACGGATCGAGGACCGGTCCTACGGCTATTGCGAGGAGACCGGCGAGCCGATCTCGCTGCGCCGGCTCGATGCACGACCGATCGCGACGCTGTCGCTGGAGGCGCAGGAGCGCCACGAACGCCGCGAGCGCGTCTACCGCGACGACTGAGTTTTGTTGCGATGCGGCATCGGTTTGTCCAGTAACAGCGCCGTCTCGACTGGTCCGGACTGCCCGAGATGCGACGTCGAGCCCCGGAACCGACGGGCTCGACGGTGCTTGATCCGATGACATCATCGGAAGGCACCTCCATGAGCAACGATGTTCTGATTCCGGTCCTCGCCATCGGGACCATCGTGGTCGCGACGGTGATCGCCGTCTGGCAGCGCACGCGCGTCGCGCAGAAGAAGCACGACTCCAGCCGCTCCGCCTTCGTCGCGAACCATGGCGAGGCGCCGCGCCCGAACCGGCCCGGCACCGAGCACACATGATCGCGCCCACCTGATCGTCTCGCTGGCGATCAGAACGGCAGCAGGATGTCGACGATCTGCTGGCCGTAGCGCGGCTGTTGGACGTCGGTGATCTGGCCGCGGCCGCCATAGGCGATGCGGGCCTGCGCGATCTTCGTCGATTCGATGGTGTTGTCCGACTCGATGTCCTCCGGGCGGACCACGCCGGCCACGACGAGTTCGCGCACCTCGAAGTTGATCCGGATCTCCTGCTTGCCCTCGACCACGAGGTTGCCGTTCGGCAGAACCTGCGTGACGATGGCGGCGACGTTGGTCGACACGGTCTCGTTGCGCTGGACCGACCCGACGCCGTCGTTGGAGGAGCTGGACGTGGCGGCGAGCAGCTTGTCGGGCGAGACGCCGGCGGCGAGCACCGCGGCATTCTTCTCCAGGCCGCCGGCGTTCGGCAGGCCGAAGTTCTCGGTGTTGCTGCGCGAGCGCTTGGTCTCGTTGGAGATGTTGGCCTGGTCGGTGACGTTCACCTTCACGGTGACGAGGTCGCCGATCCGCGCGGCGCGCTGGTCCTTGAAGAAGGCGCGCGAGCCGGTCCGCCACAGGGAGTTCGGCGCATACGAGACCGGCTGCACGTCGGGCATCGGCAGGCGGACAGGCTTGTAACCGGCCTGGGCGGTCGGGTCCTCGATCGCCGAGAGCGCCGGCTGCGCCCCGACGTTCGAGAGCCGGTCGACGGTGTTGCAGGCGCCCAGGCCGGCGCAGGCGACGAGCGCGGCGGCGAGCGGCAGGGGCTGGCGCAGGAAGCGGCGGCGCGGGAGATGACGCATCGGATCGGCTCTGCCTGGATTGTCGAGGATGGCGGTCAGCGGACGGAGGTCGGCGCTTCGGCGCTAGCCTGCCGCTGGAGCGGTGCGGGGCCGACCGAGACACGGCCCGGACCGATCACCACCGCCTGGAGGACCTTCTTCGAGGCCATGTTGATGACGTTGACGGTGGCGCCCATGCGCCCGGCGTCGGTCGCCTGGCCCCGCATCGCCAGGCTGATGCCGGGCGATTCGTAGACGATGGTCACGGCCTCGCCGCGGGCGACGAGTTCCGGCGGGGCGGTGTCGCCGTTCCGCAGGACCGCGCCTTGGCTCAGCGTGCGCTGCGCGACCTCGCCGACCAACGTCGCGCCCGAGGCGAGCGCGTCCGAGGGCGCGCCCTCGCGCGGGCGGCGCTCGATGGTCAGGTCGGCGGCGGTGACCGGCTCGCCGCGGTTGAGCGTGCGGTTGACGATCGCCACGTCGCGCATCTCGATGACCACGCCGGTCACCCGCAGCGAGGCCTGGCGCTCGCCCAGCGTCATCAGTCCGCCGACGCGGCGCGAGCGCGGATCGTAGTTGAGGTCGAGGGCGACGACCTGGCCGTCGAGGTCGATCGGGGCCAGCAGCATCGGTCCGTCGCCGTCGAGGCGCACGCTCACCGACTTCTCGTCGACGCCGTAAGCGGTCTGGAGGGCACGGCGGAGCGCCGCCTCGATCTCCTGCGCGCCGACCCGGCGGGCGGCGCGCTGCACCGCCACCTGGAGCCGGCCGCCGGTCTCGACGGCGCCGAGGTTCAGGGCCGCCACCGCCTCGGCGATGCGGCGCGCCTGGATCGTGCCCGTGGCGCCCAGCGCCGGGGCCCGGAACAGCGGGCGCTTGGCCGCCGACGCGGGCGCGCCCTCGACGAGGTCTTCGAGGGTGAGGACGTCGCCGCGGGCGGTGACGTCGCCGCGCAGGCGCATCGGCTCGTCGGCGAGCGCCGGCACGGTGTAGGCGCCGAGCATGGCCAGCGCGAGGAAGGCGAGCGCGGCGCGCACCAGCACGGGCAGGCCGAGCGGCGCGGTGCGCTGGGCGACGCGGCGCGTGATCGGCCGCAGGTCGGCCTCGCGGCTCGGTTCGTCGTAGGCGAAGGAATGGGACATGACCGTCGGGCTCCGGGCGGCGCTAGCTGCGGAACATCTGCGAGGTGGTGGAGAGCATCTGGTCGGCGGCGGTCACGACCTTCGAGTTCATCTCGTAGGCGCGCTGGGCCGCGATCAGGGAGGAGATCTCGGTGACGGCGTTCACGTTCGCCTCCTCCAGGTAGGATTGCTGGAGGTTGCCGAAGCCCTCGCCGCCGGGCAGACCGGCGACCGCCGGGCCGGAGGCCGCGGTCTCGATGAACAAGTTGTCGCCGATCGACTCGAGGCCGGTCTTGTTGACGAAGCGGGCGAGCTGGAACTGGCCGAGCGATTGCGGCGCGGTCTGCCCCGGCAGCGTCGCCTGCACGGCGCCGGTGGCGCTGATGGTGACGGCGGTGGCGGTGTTCGGCACGGTGACGCCGGGATCGACGAGATAGCCGTCGCGGGTCACGAGCTGCCCCTGGGCCGACAGGTCGAACGAGCCGTCGCGGCTGTAGGCGGTGCGGCCGTCCGGCATCGTCACCCGGAAGAAGCCCTCGCCGCGGATCGCGACGTCGTAGTCCTTCTCCGTCGAGGTCAGCGTGCCCTGCGACATGATGCGGGCGGTCGACACCGTCTTCACGCCCGAGCCGATGGCGAGGCCCGCCGGCAGCTGCGTGTTCTGGTCCGAGGTCGAGGCGCCGGCGCGGCGCAGGTTCTGGTAGAGCAGATCCTGGAAGTGCGGCTGCTGGCGCTTGTACCCGGTGGTGCGAAGGTTGGCGATGTTGTTCGAGATGACCTGGACGTTGAGTTCCTGGGCCGCCATGCCTGTGGCGGCGGCGTAGAGCGCGCGCATCGTCTAGCTCCCGGTCAGGCGACGTCGGCGAGGCGGCGGATCGCCGTGCCCCGCAGATCGTCGAGCCGCGTGATCACGCTGGACACCATCGCGTAGGTCCGGTTCACGTCCATCAGCCGGGTCATCTCGAGCACCGGCTTGACGTTGGACTTCTCCAGCGCCCCCGATTCGAGGCGGCCCTTGATGCCCGCGGGCTGCGGCTGCGCGGTCGAGGCGTAGAGGTTGGCGCCGGCGTTGCTCAGGCTCTGCGGGTTGGCGAAGGTCACGAGCTTCACCCGGCCGCGGACGCCGAGGTTGGTCGAGACCGTGCCGTCCTGCCCGATCGAGAGGCCGGTCTCCTGCGGGTTGATGGTGATCGGTCCGCCCTCGCCCTGCACGGCGTAGCCGTCGCTGGTGACGAGGTTGCCCTGCGCGCTCACCTCGAAGGCGCCGTTGCGGGTGAAGCGCACGCCCTGCGGCGTCTGCACCGAGAAGAACGCCTCGCCCTGGATCGCCACGTGGGTCGGGTTGCCGTCCGGCTCGATCGCGCCCTGGCCGAGGTCGAGGGTCGTGCCCTGGTCGATCACGTAGGAGAGGCGGCGGTCGGCGCCCGAGAAGGTGTCGGCGCTCGCCGTCGGCATGAGGTACTCCTCGAAGCGCGTCGAGCGGCCCTTGAAGCCGGTGGTCGAGACGTTGGCCATGTTGTTGGCGATGACGTCGAGCTCGCGCTGAAGCGCCATTTGGCTCGATACGCCGACGAGGAGGGCATTCTGCATCTGAACTCGATCCGTCGTGCCGCGGTGGCGGCGAGGGGATATCCGCATCCCCCGTGCCAGATCGATCTTTTGCAATTTTGCGTGATTTTTCAGTGCGTTGACGATGAGGAGGGCGTTATGGCCGCACGACCGGATCGGACCGTCGGCAAAGCCGACCCGGCAGATTGTGCCGACTTTACGCCGCGTTAACCCTGCGGGCCGATACCGGAGGCTCGAACCGGCCCGCACCCGATAGGCGGGTACCCCAGCCATCAGCCGACGGACCACGGAACACCGCTCATGGCCAAGAAGCCCAAGAAAGCGGAAGGCGTCGAGGGGGCGCCCGGCGAGGCCGAGGCGCCCAAGAGCAAGAAGAAGCTCGTGATCATCGCCGCCGCCGCGGTGCTGCTCCTCGGCGGGGGAGGGGGCGCCTTCGTGATGAAGAAGCGCGCCGCCGCCCAGGCCGAGACCGAGCACGCCGCCGACAAGGCCGAGGTGAAGCAGCCGTCCGTGTTCCTCGACGTGCGCGAGATGGTGATGAACCTCAGCCCCGAGCCCGGCTCCGACAAGGCCAAGTTCGCCAAGCTCCGCATCGCACTCGAGCTCAAGGACGCCAAGGTCGAGAACGAGGTGAAGCCGCTGATGCCCCGCGTCGAGGACGCGCTGCAGGTCTACATGCGCGACATGCGCAGCAGCGATATCTCCGGGTCGGTCGGCATGTACCGCCTCCGCGAGGAGTTGCTGAAGCGGGTCAACGTCGCGGTCTACCCCGCCAAGGTCGAGGCGGTGCTCTTCAAGGA
>NZ_VRUW01000007.1:0-111181 GCF_008039475.1 Methylobacterium sp. WL12
CCTTCGATCCCGCCCGCGCCGCCGAATATCCCGCCGTCATCGGCTGCGACGAGGTCGGGCGCGGGGCCCTGTGCGGCCCGGTGGTGGTCGCAGCGGTCTGGTTCGACCCCGTCACGATCCCACCGGACCTGCTCGCCCGCCTCGACGACAGCAAGCGCCTCAAGGAGCCTTTGCGCGAGGCGCTGACGCCACTGATCCGAGCGCATGCGCGCGTCGCGGTGGCGGCCGGCTCGCGGGCGCTGATCGACCGCGTCAACGTTCGCGTCGCGACCCTCGACGCCATGCGCCGAGCGGTGCTGAAGCTGTCCCTCGACGCGCCGGTGCTGGTCGACGGGCGGGACGCCGTCCCGGGCCTGTCGCAGCCCTGCCGCGCCATCGTCGGGGGCGACGGCGCGGTGCCGCAGATCGCCGCCGCCTCGATCGTCGCCAAGACGTTCCGCGATGGGCTGATGCGGGTGCTCGCCCGGCGCCATCGGCATTACGGCTGGGAGCGCAACGTCGGCTACGGCGCCTCCGTGCACCTCGCCGGCCTGAAAGCTCACGGCCGCAGCCCGCACCACCGGCTCAGTTTTACGCGGGGGTACGGCGAGGGCGGCAGTGGGACGGGGCTTGCGGAGGATGTCGCAGCGGTGCCCGTCCCCTCTCCGTGAGACTTCGGCGATGCCGAACCTGGCACGGGTTCCCCTCTCCCCGCGTGCGGGGAGAGGCCCGGCTGCACCTTGTCGCGCAGCCGGATAGCGCAGGCGAAGCCGAAGCGGCGGTGATGGGGGGGGCGACGGATGTGGTTCCTCCGTTGCAGCCCCCTCACCGTCGGCTGCCGCCTCGCTTTGCCGACGACGAGGTCGGCAAAGCCCTCTCCCCGCGCGCGGGGAGAGGGGATGCGCACAAGGCGAGCGCCAGAAGCGGGGGCGTGCGAATCCTGTGCCCGAATGGGGAAAACGCGGCCCTCTTCGCCTCCCGTCACAACAGCGAAAACTGCTCGCCCGGCTTGGTAAAGGCCGAGGCGTCGAGGGTGATGCGCGCCTTCGCGTAGCCGAGCCGCGTTTTCGCCAGGCGCATCCGCGTCGCGATCAGGTCGGCGTAGGCGCCCTCCCCGGTCATGCGCTTGCCGAAGGAGGCGTCGTATTCGCGGCCGCCGCGGGCCTGTGCGATCAGGGAGAAGACGTGACGTTGTCGCCCGGGATAGTGCTCGGCGAACCAGTCGGCGACGAGGTCCTTCAGTTCGTGCGGCAGGCGCAGCAGCACGTGGTTGGCCTCCCGCGCCCCGCAGGCGCGCGCCTCGGTCAGGATCGCCTCGATCTCGTGGTCGTTGAGCGAGGGGATGATCGGCGCGACGATCACCATCACCGGGATGCCGGCTTGGCTGAGCGCACGGATCGCCTCGAGGCGCTTGCGTGGATGCGGCGCGCGCGGCTCCATCTTCCGGGACAGCACCGGATCGAGGGTCGTCACCGAGACCGCGACCTTCCCGAGGTTCCGCTCGGCCATCCCGGCGAGGATGTCGATGTCGCGGGTGACGAGGTTGGATTTCGTCACGATCCCGACGGGATGGCGCAGGCGTGCCAGCACCTCCAGCACGGCCCTTGTGATGCGGTGCTCGCGCTCGATCGGCTGGTACGGGTCGGTCGCCGTGCCGAGCGCGATGGTCTGCGCCTCGTAGCCCGGCGCCGACAGCTCGCGCTCCAGCAGGCGCGCCGCGTCCGGCTTGGCGAAGAGCTTTGTCTCGAAGTCGAGCCCGGGCGACAGGCCGGCATAGGCGTGGTTCGGCCGCGCGAAGCAGTACACGCAGCCGTGCTCGCAGCCGCGATAGGGGTTGATCGAGCGATCGAACGGGATGTCGGGCGAGGTGTTGCGCGTGATGATCCCGCGCGCCCGCTCCAACGTCACCTCGGTCCGTCGCACCGGCCCGGGCTCTTGGGAAGGCCAGCCGTCGTCGAGGCTTTCGCGCCGGATCGCCTCGAACCGGCCGTCCGGGTTGGCGGTGGCGCCCCGTCCGCGCACCGAGTCCCGCGCCGGCGTCGTTGCGGCGAGCCGGCGTGGGCTCGATTCGAGTTCGGACACATGGCGGGATTCGGACATCGTGATGGGTGCACCCCGGCGTGGAAGCTGTCTACAATGGAACATAGCAGGAACGAAATCGACGGGATACGCCTCGATTTTAGGCAAGTTCTCGGCGTTTGTGGCAACCGCGCAACGCAAGCGCGTCGCGTCGCGGCTGAGCGTCCTCGCTGGCCGAAAATACGTTATGCGCGACCATGATCTCCGCCCTGGTTCTCGTCGCCGACCCCGGCGACGCCGACGCGCTCGACCGTCTGGCCGACTCCCTGGGGGCGCTCGTGGCGGGCGTCGCCGCCGGTCTCGTGGGCGATGCGGTGATCGTGGCGGCGGCGATGGACCCCGGCGTCGACACCATCGCCGACGCCACAGGTGCCAGCCTCGTGGTGATGCCGCCCGGAGCGAACCCCTGGGTCGCGGGGGCGGCTTTGGCGCGCCGCGACTGGGTCTTGTGCCTCGAGGCCGGCGACGTGCCGGGGGATGGCTGGATCCGCACCCTCGACCGGTTCGTCGGCACCGCGGGCGCCGACGCTCTCGGACGGCTGTCGCGTCCGCATGCGAGCCTCGCGACGCGGCTCGCGGTCTGGGCCGAGGCGATGGTCGGCGCCAGGGTGGCGCGGCCCGGCGACGTGGTCCGGCGCGACCGCCTCACCGAGGCCGGCACCTTCGCGCCTCGGCTGACGCCGCGCCGGCTCATCGCCCGGATCGACCGGGCGTGAGGGTCACGCGGTGACGGAGGCGCCCCGGCGCAGGTGCTCGTCGAGGCGCGGCATGATCTCGACGAAGTTGCAGGGGCGGTGGCGGTAATCGAGCTGGCTCGCGAGGATGCCGTCCCAGGCGTCGCGGCAGGCGCCGGGCGACCCCGGGAGCACGAAGACGTAGGTCGCGTTGGCGACCCCCGCCGTCGCCCGCGACTGCAGCGTCGAGGTGCCGATCTTGTCGTAGGAGATGCGGTGGAACACCGCCGAGAAGCCGTCCATCCGTTTCTCGAACAGCGGCTCCAGCGCCTCCGGCGTCACGTCGCGCCCGGTGAATCCGGTGCCGCCGGTGGTGATCACCACGTCGACGCCGGGATCGCGGGTCCAGCCCTCGACCGTCTCGCGGATCGCCGAGACCTCGTCGGGCACGATGGCGCGGGCGGCGAGCGCGTGGCCGGCTGCGGTCAGCCGCTCCGCAAGGGTGTCGCCGGAGCGGTCGTCCTCCGGCCTGCGCGTGTCCGAGACGGTGAGCACCGCGATCGACAGGGGGACGAAGCTGCGGGCAGGCGTGTCGGGCATCGAACGGTCTCCAAGATGTTCGCCCGGAATATGGGCCGTCGGCGCCGATTGTCCCATCCGTCGCCGCCGTGGCGGATCGCGGGCGCGATCCGTGGTATCGGCCCGAGGATATGACCGATCCCATCGAACTTCGCGGTGCTCCCATGGATGCGTCCCCCGTCCGCCTCACCAGCCTCGCCCATGGCGGCGGCTGCGGCTGCAAGCTCGATCCCGCGATCCTCCGGTCGCTGCTGGCCGACCAGCCGATCGCCGGGCCGTTCGAGCGCCTGCTCGTCGGCAACGAGACCGCCGACGACGCCGCCGTGTGGGCGCTCGACGACGGCACCTGCGTCATCGCCACCACCGACTTCTTCACGCCGATGGTCGACGACCCGCGCGACTTCGGACGGATCGCCGCCACCAACGCGATCTCCGACGTCTACGCCATGGGCGGCCGCCCGATCATGGCGCTCGCCATCCTCGGGATGCCCGTCGGCAAGATCGCGCCCGAGGTCGTCGCCGAGATCCTGAAGGGCGGCGCCGCGACCTGCGCCGAGGCCGGCATCCCGATCGCCGGCGGCCACTCGATCGACACGCCCGAGCCGATCTACGGGCTCGCGGTGATCGGCATCTGCCGCCGCGAGGACGTGCGCCGCAACGCCGACGCGCGGGTCGGCGACGTGCTGATCCTGACCAAGCCGCTCGGCGTCGGCGTCTACTCCGCCGCGATCAAGCGCGACGCCCTGCCGGCGGGCGGCTACGCGGACTTCGTCGCGACGACGACGCTGCTGAACAAGGTCGGCGCCGAGCTCAGTCCCGATCCGGACGTCCACGCCATCACCGACGTGACCGGCTTCGGCCTGCTCGGGCATGGGCTCGAGTTCGCCCGCGGCGCCGGCTGCCGCCTCGCGATCGACTGGGCGGCGGTGCCGCTGCTGCCCGCGGCCGAAGCGCTCGCGCGGGACGGCTTCGTCACCGGCGCGTCCCACCGCAACTGGACCGCCTTCGGCGCCGACGTTGCGCTGCCCGACGGTTTTCCCGAGTGGGCGCGGCACCTGCTCACCGATCCGCAGACCTCCGGCGGCCTGCTCGTCGCCTGCGCGCCCGAGCGCGCCGACGCGATCCTCGCCCGCATCCGCGCCGCCGGGCATCCGGCCGCGGCGATCGTCGGGCGGGCGGAGGCGGGCGCGGCCGGCATCCGCGTCGCGCTCTGAGGCTGCACGCGGAAGGCGATCTTCACCAATCGCCGGGCATGGTCGCGGCCCCGCGACGCGTCGCGCAGAGCCGCCCGCCCCCGTCGTGACCGTCCGTTCCCCCGATCCGAACCGCAGCGCCACCTACGGTATCGCGGACTGGCCCTACAGCCGGTCCGAGGGCCTGCTTGCCCGACCCGGCAGCCTGCCGGCCGGGCGGCCGTGGCCGCGCCTGCGCGTGCTCACGATCGCGTCCGGCGGCGAGCCGCGGCTCGCGGACGGCGTCGCCTCGGTCGCCCGGCAGGATTACCCGGAGTGCCGGCACGACGTGGTGCCCGCCGGATCGGCGCCTTCCGCCGCGATCCTCGCGGACGAAGCGGTCGACTACGTCCTGGTCCTTCCCGCCGGCGACCTGCTGGCACCCGGCGCCCTCGCGGCGCTCGCCCTGGAGGCGGCGCTGAGCGGCGCCGGCGCGGTGGCCGGCCTGCGCGTGCTGTTCGACGGCGCCGTGACAAGCCTCGACGTGCCTTCGCTGTCGGGGGAGGACACGAGCGAAATCCCGTTCACCGGCGGCGAGGTGCTGTGGCGTCGCGATGCACTCGCGGCGTTGCCGGGCCTCGACCTCTCCGACGCCGGCTGGGCCGCGCACGCCTGGGCGGCGGTCGGCCGAACGGCGCGCGGTTTGGCTCGCATCGGCCGGCCGGTGCTGCTGCAGTTCGATCGGTTGGGCGAACGAGAGACCGATTCGGCCCTGAGTACAGATGCATTCCAGCCGGCGCCTCTCCCTCCTCCCTATGCGGGGGGAGGGAAAGCGTTACGGCTTTCCCAGGATTCGTCGCAGTCCCCAACCCTCTCGATCGCCTCCCTCACCGGCACCGGCCATGCCGGTGGGGCGGGCATCGCCCATCGGCGGCTCGGTGAGGCGTTGCGGCTGGCCGGGCATCGCGTCGTGGACGTCGTGCTCGCCGACGAATCGCCGCCGGCCGCCGCGGAATGGACGGACGCGTTTCCCGTCGCCGAGGCGGCGATCGGCGCGGGCGGCCACGACCTCGTGCTTGCCGGCAACCTGCACGGGGCGACCAGGAGCCTCACGATCGCCGGCCGCCTCGCCGCCGACCGGCCGGTCGCGCTCGTGCTGCACGACCTGTTTGCGCTGACCGGGCGCTGCGCCCATCCGCGCGGCTGCCTCCGAATCGAAACCGTCGGCTGCGACGCCGCCTGCCCGACGCCCGATGAATACCCGCAGCTCGCACGGCGGCGCATCGCCGGCACGCACGCGGCCAAGCGGGCGGTGCTCTCCCTGCGGGACGGGCCGATCCTCCTCGCCAACTCCGCCTGGACGGCCGCGCGCGCCGCGGCGCTCGCGCCGCCCGGCACCGTGGTCGCGCCCCTGGCGCTGGCGTTTCCGACCAACGTCTTCCGCCCAGGCGACAGGACGGCTATGCGCCGCGCCCTCGGCCTGCCCGCCGACGACCTGCTGATCCTGGTCTCGGCGGTGGTCCTCGACGGGCCGGACAAGAACGTCGGCGACCTCGCCGAGGCCCTGCGCCGCGTCGCCGGCCCCGGCATCGGCTTCGTCGCGATCGGGCGCCTCGACCACCCGGCCCGCCTCGCCCTGCCGAACCTGTTCGCGCCGGGGCTCGTCGCCGACGAGGCGCAACTCGCCGTCTGGTACGGCGCCTGCGACCTCCACGTCACCGCGAGCCGGCTCGAGACCCTGGGCCAGACGCCGATCGAAGCGGGCCTGTGCGGCACGCCGACGCTCGCCTACCGCACCGCCGGCCTGACCACCTCGGTGATCGACGGCGTGTCCGGACGGCTGGTTCCTGTCGAACCCGGCGCGCTCGGCGACGCCCTGGTCGAGCTGGTCGCCGACCGCGCAGGCCTCGCCCGCCTCGGCGCCTTCGCGCGAATCGCCCTGGAGAGCCGGTTCAGTCCCGCGGCCTGCGCGATGTCGCTCGACCGGGTCTTTCGCGAGCGGGGGATGGTGCCGAGCCACGGCCATCGTCTGCGGTTCGCACCGGAGATGCTCGGCCAGTTTCCCTTCGCCGCGATGCCGGCGGTCGCCGCCACCGGCCTCGTCGCGGCGCCGTCCGGCCCATTCGTCCGCGGCCTGCGCCGCACCAAGCAGCGCCTGCTCGGCCGCAGGTTGCCGCTTTGGGCACGACGCGGCCTGTACTGGGCCGCCCGCCTTCGATCCCTGCGCGGAGGCCGTCGATGAACGGCCCGATCTACCTCGACCAGACCCATGTCCGCGGCCACGTCACCGGCATCGAGCGGGTCGCGCTCGACCAGTTCACGCCGGCGATGCTCGGCCGCGAGGTCAGGCCGCTTCGCAGCCGCGGCCTCCCCGGGATGATCCTCGCGCAGCAGGTCGGCCTGCCGCTGCGGGCGGCGCGCGAGCCCGACGCGCAGTTCCTGATGGCAGGCTTTCCTCCCGGCCCGCTGATGGCGCCGTTCTCGAAGCGCTGCATCCTCTGCGTCTACGACACCTTCCTCCTCGACCGGCCGCAGGACCTGGCCTGGAAGAGCCGGCTCTACATGGCCCCGGCCTTCCGCTTCGCGATGCGCTGGGGCCGACGCTTCCTCGTGATCTCGCGCCAGACCGGCGCGGACCTGCGTCGCCACTGCGCAGACGACGCGCTGGTCGCGCTGCTGCGGCCCGGCGTGCGCGACGTGTTCGGCCTCGCCGGCCTGCCCGGCCCAGCCACCTTCCGCCCCGGCGCGCCCCTGCGCCTGCTGGCGATCGGCACGATCGAGCCACGCAAGGACTACCCGGCCGCGATCGCGCTCACGGCCGCCCTGAACCAGGCGGGCGTGCCCGCCGAGCTGCACGTCGTCGGCCGCCTCGGCTGGGGCCGCCACGCCTTCCTCGACGACCCGCCGCCGTTCCTGACCTGGCACGGCTATGTCGGCGACGAAGCCCTGCGGGCGCTCGCCGGAAGCGCCCACCTCCTGCTCTCGACCTCGAAGGCGGAAGGGCTCGGCCTGCCGTTGCTGGAAATCCAGCACGGCGGCCTGCCGGTGGTCGCGCCCGACGACGCGGTGTTCCGCGAGGTGCTCGGCAAATCCGGCCTGTTCATCCACCCGTCCGACCCGGAGGGCTCCGCAGCCACGCTGATCGAGGCCATGCGCTCCGGCCGGCTCGGCCAGGTCGCGACGGATGCGCGCGCGAACGTCGCAAGCTGGAACCGCCTCGCATCGCGCGATGCGGACGCCTTCCGCGCCTACCTCGTGGAGGGCGCATCCGCCTACGGACCCGACAGCCTCGTTCCGCCGGCGGCGGTCAGTTCCGAGGCTTGATCGCCGAGACGGGAGCCGGACTACGTATTGAAGGTCGAACCGTCGTATCGTTAAGCATGAAACCGTATCGGCAGCTTGCGAAGCCCGGTTCGGACTTGTCTATAAGGCGACGGGAAAGGTTTTGCTTGGCCGTATGAGGTCGGCGCGCGGTCCGCGAATTGCTGAGATGCTGTCGAACAGTGCGGGCGCCCGCCGCTCCCTGTTCCAGGCGGGACAGGACCGCTCCGATACGGGATCGACCCGACGACTTGCCGGGTACGTGAGGGACAGAGACCGATGTTCGATTTCTCGACCCCCGTGCGCGGCGAGCCGGTGGACGTGACCCTGCCGCCGGGCTTCTCCGATCGGACCGACGCGGGCACGATCCTGCGCCGCCTGTGGCGGGGCGCGAGCTTCATCGTCCTCGGCGGCCTGTTCATGGTGGCCGCCGCCGTTGCGTTCCTCGGACTGCTCACCCCGGTCTACACCTCCAGCATCCAGATCCTGGTCGACCCTTCCGACCTTCGCGTCGTCGACAACGACGTCAGCGCGCGCACGCCCCAGGCCGACAGCGGCGTGTCGCTCGCCGAGAGCCAGACCAAGGTGATCCAGTCGGACAACGTCCTGCGGCGCACGGTCGAGAAGCTCGACCTCGCGCACGACGACGAGTTCGCCAAGCCCGATTCCGACAACCCGACGATCGTCTGGCTGCGGACCGCCCTCGGCATGCTGCCGCCCCCCGGCAGCCGCGACCCGGTCAACGTCGCGATCGACACCCTGCAGACCAAGACGACCGTGCGCCGGGCCGAGCGCACCTTCGTGATCGACGTGCTGGTCCAGTCGCGCGATCCCGCGAAGGCGGCCAGGATCGCCAACGCCATCGGCGACGCCTACTTCGCGGAAGAGGCCGGCGCCCGCACCGAGGCCGCGCGCCGCGCCTCCGACGCCCTGAACGGCCGCCTGTCGAGCCTGCGCCGCGACGTCGAGCTCGCCGAAGGCAAGGTGCAGAAGTTTCGCGAGGACAACAACCTCGTCGCCTCCAGCGGGCGCCTGCTCACCGACCAGCAGCTCGGCGACCTCAACCAGCAGCTCGTCACCGCCCAGATCAAGACCGCCGAAGCGCGCTCGCGCTTGGAGCAGGCCCGCAAGATGAAAGCGGGCGACGCCAGCACGGCGCTGCCGGAGATGCTGCAATCCCTCGAGATGCAGGCGCTGCGCCAGCAATACGCCACGCTGTCGCGCAACACCGCCGAGCTCGCCACCCGCCTCGGCGAGCGCCACCCGGCGATGGCCGAGCAATACGCGCAGCAGCGCGACCTCCAGCGCCTGATCCAGCGCGAGAAGGAGCGGATCATCGAGACGACGCAGAAGGATTACGATCGCGCCGCGGCGAGCGAAGCCGCGATCCGCAAGAGCCTCGACCGAGCCAAGGCCGAGACCGTCACCAGCGACCGTGCCAACGTCGGCCTGCGCGAGCTGGAGCGGACGCTCGAATCCCGCCGCGGCGTCTACGAGACCTATCTCCGCCGGTCGCGCGAGGCGAGCGAGCAGGAGCGGCTGAACAGCATCAACGTCCGAATCATCTCGCCCGCCGTCCCCGCCCGCGTCCGCACCTGGCCGCCCTCGCCGAAGGTGGTGCTGCCGGTGGCGCTTCTGGTCGGAATCCTGCTGGGTGGAGCCATCGCGCTCTCGCTCGGGGCCGCCCGCGACCGGCGCAAGGACCGCAACGAGCGCCGTGCCGCGCATGTGTCGCCCCGAAGCTTCCGGGCGGCCGATGCTTGAGGTCGGCGCGGTCCATCTCGTGGACGACAGAACGGTGAAGGCGGCGCGCTTCGATGCGCGTGTCGCATCACCCGGCGCCCGGGCCGCCCCCGGCACGAACCTTTCGCTCGGGCACGGCCCCGACGCCGCGCCGGAAACCATCATGGATCGCGGCATCGAGGCCGGCACGGCCTGGGGCATACGGATGTTCGGGCTCGACTTCGCCGCCGGCCCCGCGGCCGGCATCCTGGCGGCCACGGCGCTGCAGGCGTCTGACGGGCCGCGCCTCGTCGTCACGGCCAACATGGACCACATCGTCCTGCTGTCGGAGAACGATGCGTTCCGGCGGGCCTATGACGGCGCCGCGGCGCGGACGTTGGACGGCATGCCCTTGGTTTGGCTCGCGAGGCTGCGCGGACAGCCGGCCGCCCTCGTCACCGGCCACGACCTCCTCGCGCACGCGCTCTTTGCCGGTCCGGCGGGGCAGCGCGTCTTCCTCGTCTGCTCCAAGGACGCGGTCGCCGACGCGATCCGGGATCGTTTGGTGCGGTCTGGCTACGACCCCGCGGCGGTCGCCACCTGCGTCCCGCCCTTCGGCTTCGTCGACGACGTGGAATACGGCCGCGCGCTGTCTGCCCGCATCCGAGAACACGGCACGACCCTGCTGGTGATGGGCGTCGGCGCGCCGCGTTCCGAGATCTGGGTGACGCGCCAGGGCGCCGCCCTCGGCACGCCAATCGTGCTGGCGGTCGGCGAGGCGGTGAACGTCGCCGCCGGGCTGGTACGTCGGGCGCCGGTCGTGCTGCAGCGCGCGGGCCTCGAATGGGCGTTCCGCTTCGCCCTGTCGCCCCGGCGGCTGTTCCATCGCTACTTCGTGCGGTCGTGGCGCTTCATCGCACTGGTTCGTCGCGACCTCAAGGAACGCGACGCGACCGCCTGAACCGGCCGCCTCAGGCGACGGCGAACAGGTGCGGGTGGCGCAGGCGCAGGGCGAAGACCAGCGTCAGCGTCTTCATGTCGGCGATCTCGCCGCGGTCGCTGCGGGCCGCGAGGTCGTCGAGCGCGACCTCGTGGACCGTGATCGCCTCGTTTTCCTCGGCGAGCCCGCCGCCGGGCCCGGACCGGTCGGCTGCGCTGAAGGCGGCGAGGAACAGGTCCATCCGCTCGGTCGAGATGCCCGGCGCGGTCCAGGCGCTGACCACCCGCTCCAGCGCAGTCAGCTCGACGCCGGTCTCCTCGTAGGCCTCGCGGCGGGCGCCCTCCTCCGGGTCGCCCTCGTCGAGGATGCCCGCCGGCGTCTCGAGCATGTCGAGCGGGCCCTCGGCGAAGAACACCGGAGCTCGGAACTGCGAGACCAGAAGCGCGACGCGGCGGGTGGGATCGTAGGGCAACACGGCGACCGCGCGTCCGTGATCCTCGATCTCGCGGGTGATGCGCGTGCCGTCCGGCATCGTCACCTCGGCGACGAGGAACCGGGCCCAGCCGTCATGAACGAGGCGCGTCCCGCGGATGATGGGTACCATGCCTGTGGATCTTCCTGATCGAGCCGCGTCGATCCTGTCCTAGGCGGGGGATCGTTCAGGAATGAGGCGGCTTCGCGGAGTCTCCGGGGCACGCGGCCGGTCCGCGCCGGATCGAGAAGCACGTCGCGGCGCCGACCCGGTCCAGGGCTTCGAGGGTGTCGCCCTCCTCGCGTACCAAGTTCGGGATGTCGAGCGACGCCAGCGGATCGGTGCAGGTGACCCGCAGCAACGCGCCGGGGGCCAGGCTCCGCAGCGCCTTACGGGTGCGCAGGACCGGCAGCGGGCATTTGAGCCCGGCGAGGTCGAGGTCGATCGGTGCTGCGTCCGGCATGAGAGGCGCCCCGGCGAGGATGGCGCCGACTTGGTCGAGGGACCGGGTCGGAGCCTAAGGGACTACGCGAACCGGCAATGCGTGAAACTCGGGTCGACCGAGCGCTTCCACGGACCTTCGAAGTCGGCAAGCCGGTCCTCGGCGTGCGAGCGGCCGGCGGCGACGATCGCCTCCAGCGGCTGCAGGTAGATCGTCTCGTCCCGTCCCGAGGCGTCGCGGCGGGTGCGGGCCTTGAGGCCGGCGCGGGCGATGGCGAGCGCTTCGGCCGCGACCGCGCCGAGGCTGCGGCGGGGAACCGGCGTGGCGAGGCCCGAGCGCGGGACCGTGGCGCGGATCGCCTCCCGCTCCGTCGCGCTCCAGCCGGAGACGAGGTCGAGGGCGGCGTCGAGCGAGGCCTCGTCGTAGAGCAGGCCGACCCAGAACGCGGCCTGCGCCGCGATCATCCCGGCGTCGCCGACGTCGGCGCCGCGCATCTCGAGGAAGCGCTTGAGCCTAACTTCCGGGAAGGCGGTCGAGGCGTGGTTCGCCCAATCGGAGAC
The DNA here is from genome assembly GCF_008039475.1 of Methylobacterium sp. WL12. NCBI lineage: Bacteria > Pseudomonadati > Pseudomonadota > Alphaproteobacteria > Hyphomicrobiales > Methylobacteriaceae > Methylobacterium > Methylobacterium sp. WL12. The sequence continues at coordinate 11,941 of NZ_VRUW01000007.1, forward strand.
GGTGGCGTACTCGCCCGGCATCTGGGCGAGCTTGCCGGCCATCAGATCGCGGAACGAGGCGCCCGAGACGTCGTGGTAGGTGTCGCCGCGCTTGACGAAGTACATCGGCATGTCGAGCAGCCAGTCGACGTAGCCCTCGTAGCCGAAGCCTTCGTCGAAGGCGAAGCCCAGCATGCCTGTGCGGTCGGGGTCGGTGTCGCGCCAGATCTCGGACCGGCGCGACAGGAAACCGTTGGGCCGCCCGTCGGTGAAGGGGGAGTTGGCGAACAGGGCGGTCGCCACCGGCTGCAGCGCCAGCGAGGCGCGGAGCTTGCGCACCATGTCGGGTTCGGAAGCGAAGTCGACGTTGACCTGCACGGTGGCGGTGCGCAGCATCATGTCGAGGCCGAGGGACCCGACCTTCGGCATGTAGCCGGCCATGATCTTGTAGCGGCTCTTGGGCATCGCCGGCGTCTCGGCCCGCGACCATTTCGGGCTCATCGCGAGGTCGAGGAAACCGATGCCGAGGCCGTCTGCGACGCGTTTCGTGGCGGCCAGGTGCTCGTCGAGCTCCGTCGCAGTGGCGTGCACGTCGGCGACCGGCGCGCCCGAGAGCTCGAACTGCCCGCCCGGCTCGATCGAGATCGCGCCGCCGGCCTGCCCCGCGAGGCCGATGACGTGGCCCGCGTCGAGAATCGGCTCCCAGCCGGTCTCGCGGCCGACGCCCTCGAGCAGCGCGCGGATGCCGCGCTCGCCCGCATAGGGAACGGGTTCGCGGGTCTCGACGTAGAAGGGGATCTTCTCGTGCTCGGTGCCGATCGCGAAGTCCGCGCGCGGCTTCTCGCCGGCGGCGAACCAGTCGATCAGTTCGACACGCGTGGTGAGCGGTGTCGTGTCGGACGTATCGCGCGCCATGCGCTGCCTCGCCAAGAAATCATGGGCTGAACTCGGGAAGCGCGCCGGCCGTCTGGAAGAGAGCGATGCGGTCGTGTTCCGTCGCCGGGATGGCTCGTGCATAGTCCAGGGCGCCGGACACGACAACGCGACCCTGGGCTTCCCTGCCCCACATCGGCGGCCAATCGCCCGGCGCCGAGGCCGTCCCGAAGTGCCGATGTGCGCAGGCGCACGCCGGCGGGCGGGTCACCGCGCGTCGCCGAGCACGGCCTGGACCAGGGCGAGGGCTGCGACCATCGCGGTGTCGGCCCGCAGGATGCGGGGGCCGAGGGAGAGCGCCACGGTGTTCGGCCGCGCCAGGATCGCCGCGCGCTCCTCCGGGGCGAACCCGCCTTCCGGCCCGATCAGGACGGCGAGCGGCACCGGGACCGAGGGGTCGGCGGCCGCGCGCAGGGCCGCGACCGGGTCGGCGATGGGTGCGTCCTCGTCGCAGAACGCCAGCAGCCGCTCCGGGCCGAGGTCGGCGAGCGCCGCGGGCAGGCGCGCGGCCTCCATCAGGGTCGGCACGGCGAGGATGCCGCACTGCTCCGCCGCCTCGATCATGTTGGCGTGCAGGCGATCGGTGTTGAGGCGTTCGCCCTGGGTGTAGCGGGTCAGGACCGGGCGGATCGTGCCCGCCCCCATCTCCACCGCCTTCTGGGCGAGGTAGTCGAGCCGCGCGCTCTTCAGGGGCGCGAACAGGTAGTGCAGGTCGGGCGCGACGGTCTGCGTGCGTGCCTGGTCCACGACGGTGAGGTGCGCGCTCTTGCGGCCCGACGGAACCAGGCTCGCCCGCCACTCGCCGTGCCGTCCGTTGAACAGCAGCACCGGGTCGTCCGGCTGGCGGCGCAGGACGTTCAGCAGGTAGTTCGCCTGCGCCCGGTCGAGGGGGAGGTTCGCGCCCGCGAAGAGGTCGTGCGCCACGTGGAGACGGGGCGCGGTGAAGTCGTAGGCGGCCATCCGGGCTCCGTCGCGTGCGCATGCGCGGCTGTCAACGCCTGGACAGGATCGACGATGTTGCCGAAACACCACGAGCCCGGGTTTTCGAAACGTTGCCCAGCCATGTCGGCGCCGGCCCGTTTGCGGCTCGATTGACGCCACATTCCTATGGCGAAGCGGAGCCCGGATCAGTCCGGGCCGTCCGTACCGCAGCGCGGCCGCCATCCGGATCAAGACGACATCCGTCGACGCTGCGTGCCACGCCGACGGCGCTTCACCCGCGACCGGGGCGGATCTCCAGGGAGTCGAGACCATGCGCATCAAGACCTACGGACTGGCCGCCGCCCTGGTGGTCGGTAGCTTCGCCGCCAGCACCGCCGCCTTCGCCCAGGGCGCCGAGTGCGGCACGATCCAGACGACGCTCCAGACCCGCAAGGACCTCGTCTCCCGGGCGAACTCCGCCTCCACGGCGAAGAAGAAGATGACCCCCCAGGAGGCCTGCGCCCTGTTCGGCAAGCTGCAGGCCAACGGCGTCGAGGGCATGAAGTGGATCGCCGCCAACAAGGAGTGGTGCTCGATTCCCGATTCGTTCGCGGAAGGCTTCAAGGCGGACCACACCAAGGTCGTCGGCATCCGCACCAAGATCTGCGGCATGGCGGCTCAAGCCACAAAGATGGAGGCGCAGGCCCGCGCCCAGGCCCAGAACGGTGGCGGCGGTGGCGGCCTGCTCGGCGGCCCCGGCCTGACCGGCCAGTTCAAGATGCCGCAGGGCGCGCTCTGAGGCGGATGCGACGCAGCCTCCGCCCCACGCGAACCCGATCGCAGGCCTCGGCGTGAACGCCGCGAAGGCCGTGGAACCGCCCGTCGCCGACGCCGTCACCGGCCACTGGGTCGACCGGCTCGCGCCGCGGGCCGCGCGGCCCTTCCTCCGGCTCGCGCGGATCGACCGGCCGATCGGCTGGTGGCTGCTGCTGCTGCCGTGCTGGTGGTCGACGGCGTTGGCCGCCACCCATGCCGGCCTGCCCTGGCCCGACCCGCGCCACCTGCTGCTGTTCCTCGTGGGCGCGGTGGCGATGCGGGGGGCCGGCTCGACCTACAACGACATCGCCGACCGCGACCTCGACGCCCAGGTCGAGCGCACGCGCTCCCGCCCCCTGCCCTCGGGCCAGGTGAGCACGCGGGCCGCGGCCGCCTTCCTCGCCGTCCAGGCGCTGGTCGGCTTCCTGGTGCTGATCCAGTTCGACGCCTTCGCGATCGGCGTCGGGCTGTGCTCGCTGCTGCCGGTGGCGATCTACCCGTTCATGAAGCGGGTGATGTCGATGCCGCAGCTCGTCCTCGGCCTCGCCTTCTCCTGGGGCGCGCTGATGGGCTGGGCGGCGCTGCTCGACCAGGTCGGCGTGCCGGCGCTGCTGCTCTACGCCGGCACCATCGCCTGGGTGGTCGGCTACGACACGATCTATGCGGTACAGGACATCGAGGACGACGAGATCGCCGGCATCCGCTCGTCGGCGCGGTTCTTCGGCGCGCGGCTTCGGCTGGCGGTCGGCGCCTGCTACGGCGCGGCGGTGCTGCTGATCGGCTTGGCCGCCTACGGGGCCGGCGCCGGGCTGCTGGGATGTCTCGGCGTCGCCGCCTTCGCGGGCCATCTCGGCCGCCAGGTCCTGCGCCTCAAGGCGCGCGACGGGCGCGAGGCGCTGGCCTTGTTCCGCTCGAACCGCGGGGCTGGCCTGATCCTGTTCGCGGGGCTTGCCGCCGACACGATCAACCAGGGCTGGCCGGGCTAGGCGATCCTCGTGTGCGGCGGATGATGGCCGGCTCTCGGGCGAGGCGCCCGGGGGGCGTCGCTTACGAGCGGGCGATGATCTCGTTCTCGCCGCGGTGGATCTGCGGGCGGATCGGGAGGCGGCCGGTCTTGCGGCGCACGAGGAAGCGCGGGCGGCGATCGCCGAGCGAGCCGTGGCGGCGGCGGATGCGGGTCTTGCCGAGCATCAGGCGGCCGACCTGGGCGGCGACCACGGCGAGCACGCCGTCCTCACGCACGATCATCCGCGGCAGGCCGGTGCGGGCGGCGAGGTCGCGCCAGATCGCGACGACCTCGTCCTCGCAGAACGGGCCGAGGCTGGCCAGGACGGCGCCGGCGGCGTCGACGAGACACAGCGCGAACCGGTCCTCGCCGCAGCTCTCCGCCTCGTCGGCGGCGAAGGAGAGCGCGATGCCCGTGGGCTTGATCCCGGTGGCGCCGAACACCGGAAGCGCCGAGGCGGCGAAGGCGAAGCCGGCGGGCGCGGCGCCGTCCCGATCGGAGCGGACGGTCTCGGCAAGATGATCGGTCGCGGTCCGGTCCATGGTTTCGAAGGTGTTCATCGTTCCGCCGTCCATTTGCAAGTGGCGACCTGCTGGGGTCGTCCGTTCTGCCAAGAAGATTGGCGTCTAACCTCCCCACGGTGCCTTAAGAGTGAGCGTTAAGCGATCGTGGACATCGCCTTCCCGTCGGGAATGCTCAATGGTTCCTTGCCGCGATCGGTGAGTTTTTCCGTTATCGCCCTGCGGCCTCGGCATCCTTGTGGCGCTTTCGAGCAGACCCTACAACGGTGCCGTCGCGCTCCGGCGCGTCGCTCCCCCGTCGCGCCCGGCAACGACCCGCACGTCGCGCCGGCGCGCGGAGCGGTGCGAGCCGCGATGCCGACCCCTTGCCCCATCGCCCGACACGGACCGCCATGACCGACCCGATCTCCGCGGACTTCGTGCACGCCCTGATGCCGGACCTGCGCGAGGCCCTTCGCGAGGCGGCCTCCCTCGCCCTGCCGTTCTTCAAGGAAGGCGGCCACACCTCGGCGAAGATCTGGTCGAAGGCCGGCGGCTCGCCGGTGACGGAGGCGGACGTCGCCGTCGACACCTTCCTGAAGATCCGGCTGAGCCAGATCGTGCCGGAGGCGGCGTGGCTGTCCGAGGAGACGGCCGACGACGCCGAGCGGATCGGGCACGACCTCGTCTGGATCGTCGACCCGATCGACGGCACCCGCGCCTTCCTGTCCGGCCACAGGGACTGGTCGATCGCGGTGGCGCTGCTGAAGGCCGGCGAGCCGGTGGTCGGCTTCGTCAACGCGCCGGCGCTCGGCCATGATTACGAGGCGATCCGGGGACGCGGCGCGACGCGCAACGGCGCCGCGATCGCCGCCGCGCGCGACGCGGCGCTTCCGACCGCCCGCGTCACCGGCCCGAAGCCGATGATCGATCGGTTGGAGCGCGGGGTCTCGCGCGATCGGGCCGACCCGGCCTTCGACCGGATCGACCGGATTCCGTCGCTGGCTCTGCGGGTGGCCCGCGTCGCCGAAGGCTCGGTCGACGTCGGGCTGGTGTCGTCGGACGCGCGCGACTGGGATCTCGCGGCCGCCGACCTGATCCTGCGCGAGGCCGGCGGGTCGGTCTGCGACATGGCCGGCGTCGCGACGGTCTACAACCGCCCCGATCCGGTGCACGGCGAGCTGATCGCGGTGCCGCACGGCCTGCGCGACGGCGTCGTCGCGGCCTGGGCCAAGGGCCGGTAGCGGCCGCCGAGCGAGAAAGCGGTCCCGAAACGCGAAAGAGCCGCCCCGGTCGGACCGGGATCGGCTCATTGCTGTGGGTCTAAGGCTGTCCCTCGCCGGCTGGCGTTCGTGCCTGGCGGTCACCCGCTCTCGGCCGTTCGCCGCCGCGGGCGATCAGGCGTGGGCGGCTTCGCGCAGCGCGAGAGCCGCCGGCGCGAGCCCGAGGCGCTCGGCGAGATGCCAGCGCAGTTCCCGGGGCGAATGGTAGTTGTAGGAGCCATCGATGAGGTGGGAGAGGTCGAGGGTCGGGGCGTCCGACGTCGCGCTCTGCCTGATGCGTCCCACCTTGAAGGTCGCCGAATCCGTGACGGGCGACCGGACGCTACGGCGTCGGGTGTATTCGAACAACATGGTGTGTGTTTTTGTCTTCCGATTGACCGGGTTTGCTCCGCAGCATGGCGGGCCCGGCTCTGTTTCTAAGCTGTGGCGATTAAGATTTGGTTTACCTTGACCGTCCGGCGCAACCGTTCCCGAGGGATGGCGGCGTCGGATGGTTTCGACCGTGTTCACGGTCGCGTGGATGGGAGACCGATGGCCTCAGGCAGCCTGGAGGTTGCCGGCGGCGTCCTTGCCGCTGCGCTTGTCGGTGAGGATCTCGTAGGAGACCTTCTGACCCTCGATCAGGTTGCGCATGCCGGCGCGCTCGACGGCCGAGATGTGGACGAACACGTCCTTGCCGCCGTCATCCGGCTGGATGAAGCCGTAGCCCTTGGTCTCGTTGAACCACTTCACGGTACCGGTATTCACGTAAAGAACCTCGTATCGACGATGGGTCGAGCCGTCCCGCTCCTGAGAACGCGACCGGATCGACTGACTTCTAAGTCTGGTATGGGTGGCAGGGCATCGGGCATGAGACCCGTAACCGGCGTCCGTCCCAGGGTTGAGCCCCCCACAACCCTATCTAAGGGTTGCCTGCGGCCGCAACAAGGCAGGGGTGCAGCATCTCGGCGAGGGCCGGCGAAACCGGGTCCGTGGCCGCTGGGATTTTCGGGTGCCGCGGTGCATATAAGGGTTCGCGTTCAGGCTTTTAGGCGATCCATGGCAGGTATCTCGGTTTCGTTGGAAGGGGCCAACATCCAGCTCTCCTTCCAGAAGGACGATCAGGCGACCGCCGTCGTGATGGATGCCCGCGCCGCCCGCGCCCTCGTGCGCGCCGTCGGCCAGTTGCTCACCGCCATCGACGAGCCCGAGGAGGCCGACATGGCCGACGAGATGGGCGACGAGGACATCGCGATGCTCGACGTCACCTCCTCGGCGATCGAAGTCGGCACCGACGACCAGGGCCAAGCCGTCGTCGCCTTCCAGGCGGGGGCCCTGCCGCCGTTCCAGCTGCGCCTGACCGACGAAGAGGCCCGTCACGTGGCGACGAGCCTCTCCGAGATCCTCGCGGCGCCGCGCGACGTCAGGGCGTCGCACGGCGGCCATTGAGTCGTCCTCACATCTGAGTCGTCCTCACATCCGGACGCCGGGGTCCGTCGGGGCGCCGGGGAACACGTCCGGCTCGGAGCCGGGGCCGCCCGGTTCGCCGATACCGGGGTCGTTGACTGGATAGGGCGTGCGCGGCCCGGTCGGGCCGATATCGGGCAGGTCGTCCGGCGGAACGGGCGGCGGAAGGTCGCCGGGGGTGGGATCGGGGGTCGGAAGGCCGGGGTTGCCCATGCGTTGCCTCGTGCAGGTGGGTGGTGGGTTAGGCAACGGATCGCCCGCGCGAGGGTTCCGCGCAGTCCTGGGTTGCCGCTTGGTCCGGGAACCGCGCGCGAGCGTCCCGGTTTGCCGGCCGACGCCATCCATGCGGAGCGAAACGCCATGCCCGACATCAAGCAAGCCAAGGTCCTGATCCTCGCCACCGACGGGTTCGAGGAGACCGAACTCACCGTTCCCCAGGCCAAGCTGCGCCAGGCCGGCGCGACGGTGCACGTCGCCGCGCCGAAGTCGCGCGAGAAGCCGGAATCGATCCGCGGCTGGGACAAGACCGACTGGGGCAAGAACGTCGCGGTCGACCTCGACCTGGAAGGCGTCGACCCGGGCGCCTACGACGCGCTCGTCCTGCCCGGCGGCCAGATCAACCCGGACAAGCTCCGCCTCGAGCCGAAGGCGCTGGAGGTGATCAAGGCCTTCGTGACCTCCGGCAAGGTGGTCGCCGCGATCTGTCACGCGCCGTGGCTGCTGATCGAGGTCGGCGCCGCGAAGGGCCGCGACCTGACCTCGTTCTCCTCGATCCGCACGGACGTGATCAACGCCGGCGGCCGCTGGCACGACCGGGAGGTCGTGACCGACCACGGTATCGTCACCAGCCGCAACCCGGGCGATCTCGACGCCTTCTCGGCCAAGATCATCGAGGAGATCGCGGAAGGGCGGCACGCGCCGCGGTCGCTCGCCGCCTGATCGGTTGTCCGAACGCGACGAGGCCGTCCACCTTTCGGTGGGCGGCCTTTCGCGTGTTTCGAGACGGTCGCCCGAAGCGCTCAGCGCTTGGCGACGAGCGCTTTCTGCGGCTTCGGTTTCGCGCCGGTGGTGCTGGCGATGAGCGCCGAGAGGTGATCCTGATCGAGGTTGGCCGACGCCTTGGCCGGCTGGGCCGCGGCGCGCTCTGCCCTGCGCGGCTCGATCGACCCGGTTGTGGCCGGATCGGGGAGGCTCGCCTGGATCTGCGCGCTGGGCGCCGGATCGCGCTGGACCCGAAGCGCCCAGTGGGCGGCGGTGGACAGCGCCGCGATCGCCAGGATCGCCTTGACGCCGCTGGTGAGGAACCCCCGCATGATGGTCAAGCCCGGCAAAACGCAGTGACACGCGGCCGGTTCCCCGGCCCGTCCTCACTGTTGCCGAAGAGCGTGAACGAAAGCCGAAGGCCTGCGCCGACCTCCGTCCCGGAACGGGTCGAAACTTGTGTGGGCCATGCGCCGGGTCCGCGGTTCCTGTTCCCCGCGCCTCCGACACGCCTGCAGCATCCCGGCCCACCAGGTTTCACAGGAACGGTCCAGAGAACTGGTCCGAGCCGCCCCGTCACTGCCGACCCCGCGTCCATGCAGGCCCGAGCGGGCTCGCGAAACCATCAGGCGCATCGGCCGCAGGGACCGCTGGCATAGGTGAAGTGCCCCGAGCCGGCAACCGAAGCGCGGCGCGATCAGCGCGTCCGCGACGATCCGCCTGCGGCCTCGGCGAAGGCGAGCAGCGCGACGACGTCCGCCTCACCCTCGGACGCCGCGAGCCGTGTAAAAATCTCGGCCGCGCCGGCGAAGACTTGCCCGCCGGCGCGGTCCGGCGCGAGGAAGTCGGCGATCTCGTGCATCTCCGCGACCCAGCGATGGGCCTTCGGCATCATGTCGGGAAAGCCAGCGGCGAACCGGGCGAGCAGCTCCGGCTCGCTCTCGGCGAGCTCGGCCTGCAGCGCCGCGCCGGCGCCGGCGCGCTCGGCGCCCAGCACGACGATGGCGGCGAGCGCCCGCAGGCCCTTGTTGATGCCGGCATAGGCCATCTTCAGGCCCGACGCCGCGCCGACGCCGCCCTCGCAGGCGCGCATGTCGAGCCCGCATTCGCGCAGCGCCAGCAAGGGGGCGAGATCCTCGCCCGCCACGTAGATCCGCGGTCCCTTGGCGCCGGGCTTCGGGGGAAGCCCAAGGATGGCCCCGTCGAGGAACGGCGCCCCGGTCGGCGCGATCGTCGCGGCGATGCCGTGCACCGTCGTCGGGGAGACAGCGTTCAGGTCGACGTAGACCGGCTTTTTCACCACCGAGGCCAAGCTCGGTGCGAGACGAGCCGCCAGGGCGGCGGCGTCGGCCGGCGGCACGATGGACAGGATCAGGTCGGCCGCGACGATCTCGGCATCCTCGGCATGGGTCATGCCGGCGTCCTCGGCCCGCGCGCGGGTCGCGGCGCTGCGCCTGGTCAGCGAGGTCAGGACGCGGACGCCGTTCTCGGCGAGGCGCCGCGCGACCGCGCTGCCCATGGCGCCCGGGGCGACGACGGCAATCGTTTGCATCGCACCACCTTCAGGCTGGTGCCGGCGCGGGGAGGATCCTCGCGCCGGCCGTCGCCGGTCCTAGCGCAGCGAGCCGCAGAACCGCTGGATGCGGTTGCAGGCTTCCTCCAGGGTCTTGGTCGAGGTCGCGTAGGAGATGCGCAGGTTCGGGCCGAGGCCGAAGGCGGAGCCGTGGACCGCGGCGACGCCCTCCGCCTGGAGCAGCTCGGTGACGAAATCCTCGTCGGTCGCGATGGTCTTGCCCGACGGCGCCGTGCGCCCGATCGTTTCCGCGCAGGACGGGTAGACGTAGAACGCGCCTTCCGGCGTCGGGCATTGCAGGCCCTTGGTCTGGTTCAGCATCGAGACCACGAGGTCGCGCCGCTCCTGGAACGCCGCCTTGAACTGCGCGAGGTGCGCCTGCGTGCCGTCGAGCGCGGCCACCGCCGCCCATTGCGAGATCGACGAGGCGCCCGAGGTCTGCTGGCCCTGGACGAAGTCCATCGCCTTGATCAGCTTCTCCGGGCCGGCGGCGTAGCCGATGCGCCAGCCGGTCATCGCGTAGGCCTTCGAGACGCCGTTCATGGTCAGCGTCCGCTCGTAGAGGCCCGGCTCGATCTGGGCCGGCGTGACGAACTCGAAGTCGCCGTAGGTCAGGTGCTCGTACATGTCGTCGGTGAGCACCCAGACGTGCGGATAGCGCATCAGCACGTCGGTGATCTTCTTCAGCTCGGCGTGGCTGTAGGCGGCGCCCGACGGGTTCGACGGGGAGTTGAGGATGATCCACTTGGTCTTCGGGGTCAGCACCCGCTCCAGCTCCTCGGGCTGAAGCTTGAAGTCGTGCGCCATGTCGGTCTCGGCGAAGACGGGCGTGCCGCCGCAGAGCACCACCATCTCCGGGTAGGATACCCAGTAGGGGCGCGGGATCACGACCTCGTCGCCGGGGTTCAGGGTGGCGAGCAGCGCGTTGTAGATGACGTGCTTGCCGCCGGTGCCGACGATGGTCTGCGAGACCTTGTAGTCGAGCCCGTTCTCGCGCTTGAACTTCTTCACGATGGCTTCGCGCAGCGGCACGATGCCCGAGACCGGCGGGTACTTGGTCTCGCCGCGGTTGATCGCCTCGATGGCGGCGTGCTTGATGTGCTCGGGCGTGTCGAAGTCGGGCTCGCCGACCGACAGGCTGATCACGTCCATGCCGCCGGCTTTCAGGTCGCGCGCCTTCTGCGTCATCGCGATCGTCGCGGATGGCTTTACGCGCGAGAGGGCGTCGGCAAGAAAGCCCATGATGGGGACTCCGGTTTTCGTGCAGGTTTCGCCGTCCCGTGACGGCGGCGGGACCGTAGTCGCGGGTCGGAAAGCCGGCAAGGCGCCCGGTCGGGGTTCGGCGGGAAACGTCACGCGCCGGATGCAGGGCTCGGGCGCTAGCGACCGCCTCGACGGCCGGTGCGGGCGACACCATCTCCGGTCGATGGCAAATCTCTCCGTTCTCGACCTGTCGTTCGTCGGTTCCGGCTCGACCCCGGCCCAGGCGCTGCGCGATTCCCTCGACCTCGCCCGCCATGTCGACCGCCTCGGCTACGGCCGTTACTGGCTCGCCGAGCACCACGCCCTGCCCTCGGTGGCGAGCCCGGCCCCCGACATCATGGTCGGCCAGATCGCGGCTGCGACCCGTACGATCCGCGTCGGCTCCGGCGGCATCATGCTGCCGAACCACGCGCCGCTGATGGTGGCCGAGCGGTTCAAGGTCCTGGAGGCGCTGTTTCCCGGGCGAATCGACCTCGGCCTCGGCCGCGCGCCCGGCACCGACGGCATCACCGCCCAGGCGTTGCGCCGCCGCGAGGCGCCGCGCGGCGGCGACGACTTCCTCGACCGGCTGCAGGAACTGATGCTGTGGGAGACCGGTGGGTTCCCCGAGGGCCATCCGTTCAACACCGTGGCGGTGATGCCGGCCGGCGTGCCCCTGCCGCCGATCTTCCTGCTCGGTTCGTCGGATTACAGCGCGCACCTGTCCGCACGCCTCGGGCTCGGCTTCGCCTTCGCGCAGCACTTCGCCTCGTTCGACGCGCGTTTCCCGATGCTCGATTACCGCAGGGGCTTCCAGCCCTCGCGCTGGGGCTCCAAGCCCCACGCGATCCTCGCGGTCGCAGTCGTCTGCGCGGAGACCGACGCGCAAGCCGAGCGCCTGGCGCTCAGTACGCAGCTGGCGACGCTGCGGCGCGAGCGCGGCGAGTACGCACCGATCCCGACCCTGGCCGAGGCCGAGGCTTATCCCTACGGCGACGCCGAGCGCGCCCGCATCGCCCGCGGCCGCGACCGGCTGCATGTCGGCGCGCCCGAGACCGTCTGCGCGCTGCTGGCGGGCCTCGCCGAGGCGACGCAGGCCGACGAGATCATGGTCGTGTGCGCCATCCCCGACCAGGAGGCGCGCCGCCGCTCCTACAGCCTGCTCGCGCAGGCCTGGGGCCTCGCCAAGACCGCCGTCGCGGCGTGAGACGGGGAACGACAAACCCGTCCCACCTGTCGCGTAGGTTGCATTCGTTCGCCTGACATCGCGCGCAGATCGGCGCATCCTGTCGATCCCGACGCGGTTTCGCCGCATCGGACACGCGGACGGCCCTCCAAAGGGCCGCCACGACGGGACAGCGATCTCGAGAGGAGACGATGATGGGCGATCGACGCAATTTCCTGAAGGCGACGGCGGGCCTTGCGGCTGCTGCCGTCGCCGCGCCGGCGGCTGGGCGAGCGGCCGAGACGGCGGCGTCCGCGCTGCCCCCGGCAAAGGCCCTATGGGGCATGCCGCGCGACATGATCCTGATCAACCTCCGCCGCGACGGCGCGTACGGCCTCGGATTGAAGACCCGGGACGGCGTGCTCGACGTCACCGCCGCCGGCAAGGCGGTGGGCCTGCCGGTGCCGGCCGACATGGACGACCTCCTGCAGAACGGGAAGGGTCCGATGCTGCGCGCGGTGATCGACGCGGTCGAGGCAGCCCCCGACCCGCGCCTGACGATCGCCGAGGATCAGGTCGCCTATGCGCCGCTGGTCACCCGACCGGAAAAGATCATCATGATGGGGTTCAACTACCGCAAGCACGCCGAGGAGACGGGAACGCCGCCACCGAAGGACCCACCGCTGTTCAACAAATACAACAACACGCTCAATCACCACGGCGGGACGATCAAGCTGCCGACGCACGCCGCCCGCGAGTTCGACTACGAGACCGAGCTGGTGATCGTCTTCGGCCGCGAATGCCGCGACGTCTCGGAGGCCGACGCCCTCGACTACGTTGCAGGCTACGCCACCGGCAACGACTTCAGCGCCCGCGACCTGCAGACGCTCACGTCGCAATTCATGATCGGCAAGACATCGGACGGGTTCGCGCCGCTCGGCCCCTACCTCGTGACCGCCGACCGCGTGCCCGACCCGAACAACCTGCGGCTCGTCACCAAGGTCAACGGCGCGGTGCGGCAGGACTGGACCACGGCGGACATGATCTTCAACTGCCGCCAGCTGATCAGCTTCGCCTCGAAGGTCATGACCATCAAGCCGGGCGACATTTTCTACACCGGCACGCCGCAGGGGGTGATCTTCGGCGAGAAGACCCCGCGGGCGGAACGGCAATGGCTGAAGCCGGGCGACGCCGTCGTATCCAGCCTCGAGGGACTGGGCGAGCTGCACTTCACGCTCGTTTGAGAGCTGGGCAGCAGCCCGCCGCCGCCCATCTTACGATCCCCGAACGTCCTGATCCCGAGGCGCCCGCCTCGGCGGGCCTCGAAGGAGCATCTCAGCGACCGCGCGGCCGGTTGGAGACCTCCTTCAAGGCGTCCGCTTCGCGGAAGCGCCTCAGTTCGAGGTGGTGGATCGGATGGAGGGCGCGACGGATGAGCCAGCGCGCCCCCGTCTCAGATCAGCCGCCGAACAACCCGCGCAGGCGGCTGAGGAGGCCGCCCCCGGCATTCGTCGTCGGCTTTTCGGCCGTTACCGCCACGCGTGCCGGCGCCTGCACCAGCCCCAGAGCCGCCGTATCCGTGCTCTCGCGGTCGATCAGGATCAGGCCACCGGTGTCGCGGGTCTCGGCGTAGGCGTCGAAGGGCACCGCGCGGTCGAGCTTGAGCGTGACGTCGGCGATGTCGTTGGCGACGAGCTTGTCGGCCGGGCCGGGCTGCCCCGTCTCCGGGTCGACGCGGTTGCGGATGCGCTCGACCACGGCGTTGGCCGTGACGGTGCCGACCTTGGCGAGCAGCGTAGCGCCGGGCGCGAGCTCGGTCTCGGCGGCCCAGAACAAGCGCACGTCGAGGGTGTCGGAGACCTGCATCGGGTGGGCGGCGGTGGCGATGACGCTGCCGCGCGAGGCGTCGACCTCGTCGGCAAGCACCAGGGTGACCGACTGGCCCTCCTGGGCGCTGGCGAGGTCGCCGTCCGGGCCGACGATGCGCGCGACCGTGCTGGTGCGGGCGGAAGGCGCGATCGCCACCGCATCGCCCGGCCGAACGGTGCCGGCGGCGATCAGGCCGGAGAAGCCGCGGAATTCGGAATTGGGCCGGTTGACCCACTGCACCGCCATGCGGAACGGGGCGGCCAGAGCCTCCTCGTGCACCGGCACGGTTTCGAGATACGCGAGCAACGGCCCGCCCTGGTACCAGGGCGTGGAGACCGCCGGCAGCACGACGTTGTCGCCGTTCTTGGCCGAGAGCGGGATCGCGCGGACCTCGGTGAAGGCGAAGTCCTTGGTGAAGGCGGTGAAGCCCGCGACCAGCTCGTCGAACCGGGCCTGCGACCAGCCGACGAGGTCCATCTTGTTAATCGCGAGCACGACGCGACGGATGCCGAGCATCGAGACCAGCAGGGCGTGGCGCCGGGTCTGACGGGTGAGGCCCTGGCGGGCGTCCACCAGGATAATGGCCACATCGGCGGTCGAGGCGCCGGTGGCCATGTTGCGGGTGTACTGCTCGTGGCCGGGGGTGTCGGCGACGATGAACGAGCGCCTGTCGGTGGAGAAGAACCGGTAGGCGACGTCGATGGTGATGCCCTGCTCACGCTCGGCCTGGAGGCCGTCGACGAGGAGAGCGAGGTCGACCTCCTGCCCTTGCGTGCCGTGCTTCTTCGAATCGCGCTGGAGCGCGGTGATCTGGTCGTCGAAGATCTGCTTGGTGTCGTGCAGCAGGCGGCCGATCAGGGTCGACTTGCCGTCGTCCACCGAGCCGCAGGCGATGAAGCGCAGGACTTCCTTGCTCTGATGCGCGGCGAGGAACGACTCGTAGCCGAACTCGGCGGTGTCGAACGCGTCCTTGGGGGGGTGGACCGTCATCAGAAGTAGCCTTCCTGCTTCTTGCGCTCCATGGCGCCGGCGCCGTCCTTGTCGATCACCCGGCCCTGCCGCTCCGAGGTGCGGGCGGCCAGCGTCTCGCCGATGATCGCGGGCAGCGTGTCGGCGCCGCTCTCGACGGCGCCCGTGAGCGGATAGTCGCCCAGCGTGCGGAAGCGGACGTTGCGCAGCATCGGGGCCTCGCCGGGCTCCAACGGCAGGCGGTCGTCGTCCACCATGATCAGCTGGCCGTCGCGCTCCACCACCGGCCGGGGCTTGGCGAAGTAGAGCGGCACGATCGGGATCCGCTCCTGCTCGATGTAGAGCCAGATATCGAGCTCGGTCCAGTTCGAGAGCGGGAAGATGCGCAGCGACTCGCCGCGCTTCTTGCGCAGGTTGTACAGGTGCCAGGGCTCGGCGCGCTGCCGCTTCGGGTCCCAGCGGTGCTGGGCGGTGCGGAGCGACACGATGCGCTCCTTGGCGCGCGAGGCCTCCTCGTCGCGCCGGGCGCCGCCGAAGGCCGCGTCGAACTTGTACTTGTCGAGGGCCTGACGCAGCGCCTGCGTCTTCATCACGTCGGTGTGGACTTCCGATCCGTGGCTGATCGGGCCGACGCCGCGGGCGAGCCCGTCCTGGTTGGTGTGGACGATCAGCTCGAGGCCGAGCTCCTTCGCGCGGGCGTCGCGGAAGGCGATCATCTCCCTGAACTTCCAGGTCGTGTCGATGTGCATCAGGGGGAACGGCAGGCGGCCAGGCGCGAACGCCTTCAGCGCCAGGTGCAGGAGCACCGACGAATCCTTGCCGATCGAGTAGAGCATCACCGGGTTCTCGGTCTCGGCGACCGTCTCCCGGAAGATGTGGATGCTCTCGGCCTCGAGCCGCTGCAGGTGCGTGAGATGGGAGCCGGCCGGAGCCTGGATCGCGGGTGCGGCGCTCATCGGGCCATCTCCGGTCTATGGGATTTCGTGGTTTCGAACGCGGCCGCTTCCTCGCCGGGCGCGACGTCGGCCTCGGGCGCATGGATGTGCAAGCCGCATTCCTTCTTGGATTCCTGCTCCCACCACCAGCGACCGGCGCGCTCGGATTCGCCGACGCGGACGGCGCGGGTGCAGGGGGCGCAGCCGATCGAGGGGAAGCCGCGGTCGTGCAGGACGTTGTAGGGCACGTAGTTGTCGCGCACGAAGCGATCGACGTCCTCGCGCGTCCAGTCGGCCAGCGGGTTGAGCTTGATCAGGTTGCGGGCCTCGTCGAACTCGGCGAGCGGCGTGTCGGCGCGGTTGGCGGACTGGCCGGCGCGCAGGCCGGTGAGCCAGCCGGCGGCGCCGTCGAGGGCGCGGCCCAACGGCTCGACCTTGCGGAAGCCGCAGCAGGCCTGTCGCGCCTCCACCGAGTGGCGGAAGCCGTTGATGCCGGCGTCGCGCACGAACGCCTCTTCGGCGACGCGCTCCGGCGCGTAGGCCTGGATGCGGATGCCGTAGGCCGATTCCGTCTCGGCCCAGACATCGTAGGTCTCGGGGTAGAGGCGGCCGGTGTCCAGGGTGACGATCTCGGTCCGGCCCTTCGCCGTCGCGAGCGCGTGGGTGAGCGCCTGATCCTCGATGCCGAGGCTCGTGGTGAAGACGAGCCGGCCGGGGATCGTCGCCTCGACGAGGGCGATTCGTCCGCGCAGGTCGAGGGGTTTCATCTGGGCGGCGAGGTCGAGGGCCGCCTGGGGGCTTTGAAGGGTCATCGCCTGTTCGTTCGCGGGCCGGCACGTGCGCCGGCACTGGTTGTTCCGTGAGATGTTCGCTATAACGAACGGTGTCAAGGCGCCGCCGTACGGCCGGACGGGACTGCGCTGCACTGCAGAAGACCTTGGCAACACGCTGCGATCGGGATCGGTTGCGCGAAAATGGAAGTTCCTTCTCATGGGGGCCCTGCGCGGGCCGCATGGCGGGACGACGTCGAGACGTGAGGTTGGCCTTGGATTCGATCGACCTGAAGATCCTGGCACTGCTCCAGACGGACGCCACGCTGTCGATCGCCGCGATCGGCGAGCGGGTCGGCCTGTCGCAGACGCCGTGCTGGAAGCGTATCCAGCGTCTGGAGGCAGACGGTGTGATCGACCGGCGGGTGGCCGTGCTCGATCCCGTCAAGCTCGGGCTCGGGCTCACCGTCTTCGTGTCGATCGAGACCGCCGACCATTCGCGCGATTGGCTGGAGCGATTCGCCGGCACCGTCTCGGCGATGCCGGAGGTGCTGGAATTCTACCGGATGGCCGGCGACGTCGACTACATGCTCCGCGTCGTCGTGGCCGACATGAGCGCCTACGATACGTTCTATAAGCGGTTGATCGCGACGCTGCCGTTGAAGAACGTCACCTCGCGCTTCGCCATGGAGAAGGTGAAGTCGACCACCGCCCTGCCGCTGCCCGCCCCCCCGACCAACGGCCGCCAGATCCAGGGGCTGCCACCGACCCTGGCTGCGGTCGGAGAATAATCTTCTTTTTCGCACCGCAACGACGATCGACTCCTTCTCCAAATCGAGCGTTCTGTAAAACGGACGTTTTCCCGTTGACAGGGGCTCGCCGCCCCACGACATGGTCTGCCGATGTCACGCCAAAGCCTCCTTCCCCGCACTGCGCCGTTCGGCGACAGCGAGCGGGCCAGCCTCGACGCCGTCCTCTGCAGCGCGACGGCGATCCAACGCGCCTGGCTCGCCGGCTTCCTCGCGGGCGTCGACGCGGCCGGCGGGCAGCCGGCGGCGGCACCCGCGGCCCCGCCGAAGGCCGCCGAGCCGCTGACGATCATCTACGCGAGCGAATCGGGCAACTGCGAGTCGCTGGCCGGCAACGTCGCCAAGCTCGCGCGCAAGCAGGGCTTCAAGCCGAAGGTCATCGACTTCGCCGACCTCGACCTTGCGGTGCTGCCGAAGGCCGGCAAGCTCGTCGCCATCGCCGCGACCTGGGGCGAAGGCGAGCCGCCGGCTCGTGCGGTCTCCACCTACAACGCGCTGATGGGCGACGGCGCCCCGCGCCTCGACGGCGTGGAGTTCGCCGTGCTGGCGCTCGGCGACACCTCCTATGCCGAGTTCTGCGCTATCGGAAAGGCGCTCGACGCCCGCTTCGAGGCGCTCGGCGGCAAGCGCGCGGCGGAGCGCGCCGACCTCGACCTCGACTTCGAGAAGCCGGCGGCCGACTGGATCAAGGGAACCCTGAAGGCGCTGGCCCCGGCGCCCGTCGCCGCCGACAACGTCGTGGCGGTAGACTTCGCCCGCGCCGCCTCGTCCGAGGACGATGAGGCCGAGCCGAGCCGCGAGCCGGTCGTCGTCGAGGTGGTCGAGCATGTGAACCTCAACTCCTCGCGCTCCGACAAGGAGACGATCCACCTCGCCCTGGCCTTCGAGGACGGCGCCCCCGCCTACGAGCCCGGCGATTCGCTTGAGATCTACCCGGAGAACGACCCGGCGCTCGTCGAGGAGATCCTGAAGGCGACCGGGCTCACCGGCGACGAGGCCCTGCGCCGCTCGCTGCTGGCCGAGCGCGACATCACCACCCTCTCGGCCGCCACCGTCGAGCGCTTCGTGAAGGCCACCGGACACGAGGAGGCCAAGCGCCTGATCGAGGGCGGCGAAGTCCGCGCCTGGATCGAGGGGCGTCACCTCATCGACCTGATCGAAACCTATCCGGCGGCGCTGACCGCCGAGCACCTCGGCGGCATCACCCGGCCGCTGCCGCCGCGCGCCTACTCGATCGCCTCGTCACGCAAGGAAGTCGGCGACGAGGTCCATCTCGCCATCGCCGCCGTGCGCTACGAGACCCACGGCAAGGCGCGCTCCGGCGTCGCCTCGACCCACGTCGCCGACCGGATCTCGGACGGCGCGAAGCTCCGGGTCCGCCTGAAGCCGAACCGCCACTTCCGCCTGCCGGCCGACCCGGCGACCGACATCATCATGGTCGGCCCCGGTACCGGCGTCGCGCCGTTCCGCGCCTTCGTGCAGGAGCGCCGCGCCGTCGAGGCCACCGGCCGCAGGGTCGGCAGATCTTGGCTGTTCTTCGGCGACCGGCACTTCACCCACGACTTCCTGTACCAGCTCGAATGGCAGGAGGCGCTGGAGGACCGCTCGCTGACCCGGATCGACGTCGCGTTCTCGCGCGACCAGCCGGAGAAGCTCTACGTCCAGCACCGCATCGACCAGCATCGCGCGGAGCTGGTGGAGTGGCTGGAGGGCGGCGCGCACCTCTACGTCTGCGGCGACGCCAAGGCGATGGCCAAGGACGTGCGCCTCGCGGTCGAGAACGCCTACGCAGCGGTGAAGGGCACGAGTGCCGACGATGCCGCAGCGGCGGTGTCGGCCCTTGAGCGCGCCGGGCGTTACCAGCAGGACGTGTACTGACACGCGCCAGCTCTCCCCCCACTGCGGGGGAGGGTGGCCCCTGCCTTGGCAGGGGTCGGGAGAGGGGAACGCCCTTTCCGGAGATGTCGCTCCCCTCTCCCGACCCGCTTCGCGGGCCACCCTCTCCCGCAGAGGGGAGAGGGATCGGCGATCCCTGAGATTTGCGAGAACGAAGTCGGATCACCGCCATGGACGACCACAAGCCCGTTTCCGAGCGCGTCTACGAGACCCCGCCGACCGGTCGCCCGATCGACGAGGCCGAGGCCGCGCGGACCGCGGGGCTCGCGCACAACGAGCACCTGAAGATCGCGAGCGGCTATCTCCGCGGTGGCCTAGCCGACGGGCTGCTCAAGCATGCCACCGGCGCGATCTCCGACGACGACGGGCAGCTCGTGAAGTTCCACGGGATGTACCTGCAGGACGACCGCGACCTGCGCCCTGAGCGGACCAAGAAGAAGCTCGACAAGGCCTACGCCTTCATGATCCGCCTGCGCATCGCCGGCGGCGTCATCAGCCCGAAGCAGTGGCTGGCCCTCGACGACATCGCCACGACCTACGCCGGCGACGCGATCCGCGCGACCACGCGCCAGACCTTCCAGTACCACGGCGTCATCAAGTCGAACCTCAAGCGCACCATGGCGGCGATCGACGCGGCGCTGCTCGACACCATCGCGGCCTGCGGCGACGTCAACCGCAACGTCATGGCCGCGACCAATCCGGCCCAGACCCACGCGCACGCCGCGGCCTACGCGCTCGCCAAGGACATTTCCGACTCGCTGTTGCCGAAGACCAACGCGTGGCGCGAGATCTGGCTCGACGGCGAGAAGGTCGTCGGCGGCGAGGAGGAGTTCGAGCCGGTCTACGGCAGGACCTACCTGCCGCGGAAATTCAAGGTCGTCGTCGCGGTGCCGCCGTCGAACGAGGTCGACGTGTTCGCTCACGACCTCGGCTTCATCGCGATCCTCGACCAGAACAACAAGCTCACCGGCTGGAACGTCACCGTCGGCGGCGGCATGGGCATGACCCACGGCGAGACGGACACCTTCCCGCGCACCGCCGACCTGATGCTGTTCTGCAAGCCGGACGAGGCCGTGAAGGTCGCGGAAGCCGTGATGACGGTGCAGCGCGACTGGGGCAATCGCACAAACCGCAAGAACGCCCGGCTGAAGTACACGATCGAGCGCTACGGCCTGAAGGCGTTCCGCGCCGAGGTCGAGAAGCGCGTCGGCATCAGCTTCGCCGACCCGAAGCCCTTCACCTTCACCGGCAACGGCGACCGCTATGGCTGGACGGAGGGCGACGACGGCCGCCACCACCTCACGCTCTACGTGCCGTCGGGCCGGATCAAGGATTATGAGGACGGCCCGAAGTTCCTCAGCGGCCTGCGCCGGATCGCCACCGAGCACGATGGCGACTTCCGCCTCACCGGCAACCAGAACGTCATCATCGCCAACGTCCCGTCCGAGAAGCGGGCGGCGATCGAGGCGTTGGTCGACGAGTACGGCCTGACCAAGGGCGCAGGTGCCCTTCGCCGCAATTCGATCGCCTGCGTTGCGCTGCCGACCTGCGGCTTGGCGCTCGCAGAGAGCGAGCGCTACCTGCCGCACCTGATGACCGAGCTGGAAGAGAGCTTGGCCCGCCACGGCCTACAGGATGACGAGATCACCATCCGCTCGACCGGCTGCCCGAACGGCTGCGCCCGCCCCTTCATCGCCGAGATCGGCCTCGTCGGCCGCGGACCGGAGCGCTACCACCTCTATCTCGGCGCCGCCTTCGACGGCTCGCGCCTGGGCAAGCTCTACCGCGAGGACGTGGTGGCGTCGGAGATCCGCGACACCCTCGACCCGCTCTTCGCCGACTACGCCAAGAGCCGGAACCCGGGCGAGCGCTTCGGCGACTTCCTCGTCCGCGCCGGCCACGTGGCCAAGACGACGAACGGGCCGGACTTCCACGACAACATCGGCGCGCTGAAGCCCGCCGCCTGACGCCGGGCCGCCGGGACCGTCCGGCGGTCCTCGCGGAAACCTCGGCTCGCACCTCGCGTTGCGCCTGCGTTGGCGCAACCGGGGGCGAGCATGGGTGAGGCGAAGACGATCCGTTACGCGGTGGTCGGCGGCGGTTGGATCTCGCAGGCGGCCTTCATGCCGGCGGTGGCGCAGACCGGCAATTCCGCGATCACGGCCCTGGTCACCGGCGACCCGGAGAAGGCCACGGCGCTCGGCGAGCGTTACGGGCTGACGGCGTTCTCCTACGAGCGGTATCCCGAGGCGCTGGCGTCCGGGCTGTTCGATGCCGTCTACCTCGCGCTGCCGAACGGCATGCACCGCGACTACGCCGTGCCGGCGCTGGAGGCCGGCCTCCACGTGCTGCTCGAGAAGCCGATGGCGACGAGCGTCGCCGATTGCGAGGCGATCATCGCGGCGGCCGAGCGCGGCAACGCGCGGCTGATGCTCGCCTACCGCCTCCACTTCGAGCCCGGCACCCTCGATGCGATCGAGCGCGTGCGCGCCGGGGCGATCGGCGAACCGCTGGTGTTCTCGGCGACGTTCGGCCAGCACGTGGCGACCGAGAACCACCGCGCGCACCGGGGCTACTGGGCCGGCCCGGTCCCCGACATGGGCACTTACCCAATCAACGCCGTGCGCAACCTGTTCTCCGACGAGCCGGTCGAGGTCCACGCCCACGGCGCCCGCCGGCCGGGGAGCCCCTACGGCTTCCACGGCACGGTCGCGGTGACGCTGCGCTTCCCCGGCGATCGCCTGGCGCAGTTCACGGTCTCCTACGAGACCGACTCGGTCGACGCCTACCGCGTCGTCGGCACCGAGGGCGACCTGCTGATGGCGCCGGGCTTCACCTTCGGCCAGCCGCTTGCGGGCGAGCTGACCCGCGTCGGCAAGACCGAAAGCCTGTCCTACCCGAGCGTCGACCAGTTCGGCGCCGAGACGCGGTACTTCTCTGATTGCATCCTGGACGGCCGGGTGCCGGAGCCGGACGGCGAGGAAGGCCTCGCCGACGTCCGCATCTTGGCAGCAATCGAGCGCGCGCTCGAGACCGGCCAGCTGCAGACGCTGCCGCCGATGCGACGCCGGACCCGACCCGACAAGTCGCAGGCGATCGAATTGCCGGAGATCACGGTCCCCGAACTGGTGAACGCCGCCAAGCCGGGCGGCTGAGGGCGTCCATCGAAATCCGGCCCGGAACACGCACCTTCCTACCAAGACCCCGATGCTGAGGCGGTTTGTGGAAGCGGCCGGCGAAGACGCGTTGGAGTGCGTCTGCGATGGGAACAAGCTTTGGTACGGTCGGCCATGCTGCTTCGCAGCAAAGCCGCCGCGCCCTTCATGGTCCTGAGCTTGGCCGTTCCGATGCGATAATTCTTCGTCGGCACCGAACGAAGTGCGATTCTGCTCGTTGTCCCGAAAATCCGTACGGGACCGCGACATGGCCAAGCACGAAATCCTCGGATACTTCGAACATCGCCGCGACGGCGCCTGGGTCTGCGTCCGGCCGTTCACGCTCACCACGAAGAGCGCGGCGGTCGACATCCGCCAGGGCATGCGCTTCGACTACGGCAAGCGCATCGGCGGCGTGGACCTCGCCGAGTACCTGGAGCAGCTCGGCTCCCAGTTCGGATCGTAGACCTTCGCGTCTACGGTCAGGCACTAATTACGCGATGCAGGTCGCAACGCCGACGCTCTTCCAAAGCGTGACGGCGGTTCTGTAGGTGCGTCCATGGCGGCCGGCGATCTTCGCCGGCTTCTCTATGTTTGCCGCGGTGATTCCTCAAGCGCGGGGTTCGCGCCGGTCGATCCGTAGCATTACGGTGCGCTTAGCACGTACCGCCCTTACCATCTCGCCTCGCATGACTCGTCGTCTCGCGACATCTGCGCCGCCGTCTGATCCGCAAGTTTCCATAGGATGCCGGGCTGTCTGGCAAGGCCGGCGTCGGCGGTAGCTGCGCCTGACACGACCTACGCCAACTCGTTCACTTGGGTGGGGACGACCAGGATATCGTCCCTCGTCGTGCCGATATCGGCCTCCGCCGTGCCGGACGAGCTGCCAATACGTTCGATGGCCAAGTCGACATCCGCCGTTATGGCGTCCGGGACCTCCCCATCGAGCCGTGCGACGGACTTTTCGAAAACCGCCACCGCCAGCAAGGCATCCGGAATCCGCGCTGAAGGTCCGGCCTCGAACCGGAAGGGCATGCCCAGAGGTGTGGTTTTCGGCCGCAATCCTTCTCCGCACACGCCCGACGTCAGGCGACGAGATCAACCCGTCACCGGACGTCGGTTGATGGCGTTCAGGCGCCGCCCCACTGCATCGTCAGCCCGCCGTCGACCACGAGCGTGTGCCCGGTCACGTAGTCGGCGTCGTCGCTGCTGAGGTAGAGGATCGCCTTGGCGATGTCGTCGGGCTGGCCCGCGCGGTGCCACGGGATGCGCTCGAGCGACTTTGCGAGCACCTTCGGGTCCTCGAAGCGGTCGGCGGTCATCGGCGTCTCGATCAGGCCGGGCGCGACGTTGTTGACGTTGATCCGGTCGTCGGCGAGCTCGCGCGACAGGCTTCGGCACAGCGAGCCGACGCCCGCCTTCGACATGCCGTAGGGAGCGCTTTCCGGCGTCGGCAGGTGCTGAGCCACCGAAGACACCATGACGATCTTGCCGCGCCCGCCTTGCGCCCGGCGCACCTTGATGAAGGCGCGCGCGCAGAACAGCGGACCCATCAGGTTGACGCGCAGGATCCGCTCCAGCCGCTCGTCCTCCATGTCCGCGACCGCCATGCCGCTCATCGCCTGGCCGGCGTTGGCCACCAGGATGTCGAGGGGGCCGAGGTCGCTGGCGACGCGGTCGAAGGTGGCGGCGACCGAGGCCGGGTCGCCGACGTCGTTCTGGATCACGAGCGCCCGGCGCCCGGTCTCCTCCACGAGGCGGGTGGTCTCGGCGATGCCGTCCGCGTCGGTGTTGTAGGTGATCGCCACGTCCGCGCCGTGCTGCGCGAACAGGAGCGCCGTCGCCCGGCCGATCCCGGAATCGGCGCCGGTGATCAGGGCCTTCTTGCCTTCGAGCTTCATCGATGTCGGCTTTGCTGCGTGAGGTGCGGCCTCGGGGGGCCGGGTCAGCGGGCCAATTCGAGCGCGGCGGCACGGTTCCGCGCGGGTCCGACGGCCGACATTTTGACGCTTCGCCGGATTGCGGCATACGCTCGGGGATGACCATCGCCGTCCCCGTCGAACCCATCCTGAGCGAAGAGAGCGCGCCCACGACCCGCTGCCGCATCCTGGCGACGGCCGAGCGTTCGTTCCGCGAGATCGGCTACCAGAAGACCACCGTCGCCGACATCGCCAAGACGCTGAAGATGAGCCCGGCCAACGTCTACCGCTTCTTCGACTCGAAGAAGGCGATCAACGAGGCGGTGGTGGAGCGCCTGATCGGCGAGGTCGAGGCGCTGATCTCGGCGATCGCCGACGCGCCGGGCTCGCGCGCCGCCGACCGTCTTACGGCGGTGATCGAAGCCTTGCACCGCGACACCCACGAGCGCTGCAGCGCCTTCCCGCGGATGCACGAGATGATCGAGGCGGCGATGAGCGAGAGCTGGGACGTCTGCCGCCACCACGTCGACCGGATCGGCGCTGTTTTCGAGCGGATCGTCGTCGACGGCGTCGCCCGCGGCGAGTTCGAGACGGACGACCCCGCCGGCGCGGCGCGCTGCCTGCACACGGCGATCGCGCGCTACAGCCATCCGCTGCTGGTCAGCCAGTACCCGGATGCGCCGGTGCCGCAGCTCGACGTGATGACCGCGTTCCTGCTGCGCAGCCTGCGGCCGGTCGGCGCGCGCTGAGGCGGCCCGCCTATTCCGAGGCGGGGTTGTCGGGCTCGGACGCGATGCCGACGCTCGGCTGCTCGACGTCGTAGCCTTCGATGATCAGGATGTCGGCGTCGGCGCCGTCCTTCTGCTTGGCGCGGGCGGCCTGGTACAGGTCCGACTTCCAGCAGGCGACGGCGTCGTCGTAGCTCGCGAACTCGATCACGACGTTGCGGGCGCGCGTCGTGCCGACCACGGCCTCGAAGCGGCCGCCGCGCACCAGGAAGCGGCCGCCGAAGGCGGCGAAGGCCGCGCCGTTCGAGGCGGCGTAGTCCTTGTAGGCCTCCGCGTCGCGGACATCGACCCGGACGATCCAGTAGCCGCGCGTCATCGTCGTCACTCCTGTGCTGCCATCTCGGCGAGGATCGCCTGCGTCACGGCGCGCGGGTCGGCGGCCGCGGTGATCGGGCGCCCGACGACGACGTGGTCGATGCCCGCCGCGCGCGCCTGCCCCGGGGTCATAACCCGCTTCTGGTCGCCGCTGTCGCTGCCCGCCGGCCGGATGCCCGGCGTCACGATCAGGCTCGCCGGGCCGACCACGTTGCGCACGGCCTGCGCCTCGAAGGCGCTGCAGACGATGCCGTCGATCCCGGCTTCCGCCGCCTGGAAGGCACGGTGCGCCACGAGTTCGGAGATCGGCAGGGCGTAGCCGGATTCGCGTGCGTCGCCCTCGTCGTAGGAAGTCAGCACCGTCACCGCGAGGATCTTCAGGCTCGACGTGCCGCGCCCGCGCACGGCCGCGCGCATGGTCTGCGGATAGGCGTGCACCGTCAAAAAGGTGGCGCCGAGTCCGGAGAGCGCGCGCACCCCCTCCTCGACCGTGTTGCCGATGTCGTGCAGCTTCAGGTCGAGGAAGACCTTGAGCCCGCGCGCGGCGAGTTCCGGCACCAGCGCCAGCCCGCCCGCATAGGCCAGCCGGTAGCCGATCTTGTAGAAGGTCGCGGCGTCGCCGATCCGATCGACCATGGCCCGTGCCGCGGCCGGCTCGTCGAGGTCGAGGGCGACGATGAGGCGGTCGCGCGGATCGGTCGGGCTCTGAGAGGTTGAATCACGCATCGTGGTTCCCGATCACGCCGCCGGGTTCGGTGTCAATCGCGCAGCCGAGGGGGCAGGCATGACACCGGGCTTCAGGACCGCAGGTGCCATGACGCGCGCGACCTCCGCCTTCAGCACCGGCAGCAGCTCGGCCTCGAACCAAGGCTCGCGCTTGAGCCAGCCGTTGTTGCGCCAGGACGGATGCGGCAGCGGCAGGACCCGCGGCGCCCGCGGCTCGGCCAGGATCTCGCGCCAGCGGCGGACCGTGCCGGTGAGCCCGTCCGGCATCTTTCCGAGGTGCCAGGCCTGCGCGTACTGGCCGATCACGAGGATCAGCTCCAGGTCCGGCAAGCCGGCGAAGAGCTCGCCGCGCCAGCGCTCGGCGCATTCCCGCCGCGGCGGCTTGTCGCCGCCCTTGGCATCGAGTCCCGGGAAGCACGAGCCCATCGGCACGATCGCGATCCGGCCGGCATCGTAGAACGCGGCCTCGTCCAGGCCGAGCCAGGATCGCAGCCGCACGCCGGACGGGTCCATGAACGGGATGCCGGTGCGGTGCGCCCGCGTCCCCGGCGCCTGGCTCGCGATGCACAGGCGCGCCGTAGCGCTGCCCTGGACGATCGGCAGCGGCTCCTGCGGCAGCGGCGCGCCGTAGAGCGGCGTGTCCCGGCAGATCCGGCAGGCGCGCAGGTTCGCGGCGGTGGTGTCGAAGGCGGTGACCATGCTCGATGTGAGATGGGCACGACGCCGCGTTTCGGCGAGGATGCATCGACGCGACCAAAAGAAACGGCGCGGGACTGAAGGCCCGCGCCGCGTTTTGAGGTGGGTTCGAAGCTCTGGGAAGCCGGGTGACGCTAAGCTTCGTGTGCCGTCCGCGACGTGTCCTGCCTCACACGCCCTTCAGGCCTGCGAGGTCGAGGGGCAGCGAGCGCAGGCGCTGGCCCGTGGCGGCGAAGATCGCGTTGGAGATCGAGGGTGCCAGCACCGGGACGCCGGGCTCGCCGATGCCGGTCGGCGCCGCCGAGGACGGCACGATGTGGACCTCGACCACCGGCATCTCGCTCATCCGGGTCGGCTCGTAGGTGTCGAAGTTCTTCTCCTGCACCACGCCGTCCTTGAGGGTGATGCGGTTGCGCAGCACCGAGGAGAGGGCGAAGCCCACCGCGCCCTCGACCTGCGCACGGATCACGTCCGGGTTGACCGCGACGCCGACATCCACCGCCGCGACGATGCGGTTGACCTTCACCTTGGCGTCCTCGGCGGTGATGTCGGCGACCATCGCCACGTAGGAGCCGAAGGATTCGTGCGCGGCGATGCCGAGGCCCCGGCCCTTGCCGTTGGTCTTGGCTCCCGAATCCCAGTTCGCCTTCTCGGCGGCGAGCTTGAGCACGCCCGAGAGGCGCGGCGCGGCGGTCAGCAGCGAAAGCCGGTAGGCGAGCGGGTCGACGTCGGCGGCATGCGCCAACTCGTCGATGAACACCTCCATCGCCTGCGCGGTGTGGCTGTGGCCGACCGAGCGCCACCACAGGACCGGCACGCCCTCGCGGGTGTTGTGGACCTCGAAGCGGTAGGCCGGCAGCGCGTAGGGCGTGTCGGACGCGCCCTCGACGGTGGTGGAATCGATCCCGTTCTTGACGATCATCGCCTCGAAGGGCGAGCCGATCATGATCGACTTGCCGACCATCACGTGCTGCCAGCCGACGATCCCGCCCTTGGCGTCGAGTCCGGCGCGGACCTTGTGGTAGACGGTCGGGCGGTAGTAGCCGCCGGCCATGTCGTCCTCGCGGGTCCAGACCAGGTGCACCGGCGCCTTGGCCCGCGTCGCCTTCAGGATGGTCGCGGCCTCGGTGATGTAGTCGGCCGAGGGCGTGGCGCGCCGTCCGAACGAGCCGCCGGCCCATTGCGTGTGCAGGCGGACCTTGTCGGTGGTGGTGCCCATCACCGCGGCGACGGCGGCCTGCTCGATCGTCTGGAACTGCAGGCCGGCGTAGACGTCGTAGCCCCCATCCGGCGCGCGCTCGATCGTGGCGTTCAGCGGCTCCATCGCGGCGTGCGCCAGGTAGGGGAAGGTGAACTCCGCCTCCAGCACCTTGGCCGCGCCCTTGATGCCGGCTTCCGGGTCGCCGCGCTCGGAGGCGACGAGGCCGGGCCGCTTGGCCTGTTCGCGGTAGCCGGCCAGGATCGCGTCGGAGGAATGCGCCTCCGCCGCGCCGTCGTCCCATACGACTTTCAGCGCCTCGCGGCCCTTCATCGCCGACCAGGTGTCCTTGGCGACGACCGCGACGCCGGACGGGATCGCGACGACGTCGACCACCCCCGCGACCTTGCGGGTCGCCGCGTCGTCGAAGCTCTTCACCGTACCGCCGAAGCGCGGCGGGCGGGCGACGACGGCGGTGACCTGGCCGGGGCGGCGGATGTCGAGGGCGTAGACCGCGCTGCCGTCCGTCTTGGCGACGGAATCGAGGCGCGGCACGCGAGCGCCGATCAGTGTCCACTGGCTCGGGTCCTTCAGGTGCGGCTCCTGCGGCACCGGAAGCGTCGCCGCCGACGCGGCGAGTTCGCCGAACCGCGCCTGCCGGTTCGAGCCCGCATGGCGGACGACGCCGTTCGCGACCGTGATCTCGCCCGCCGGCACCTTCCACTGGTAGGCGGCGGCGGCCACCAGCATCTCGCGGGCGGCGGCGCCCGCCTTGCGCAGCTGGAACCAGGAGTTGGCGACCGCGGTCGATCCGCCGGTCCCCTGGATCGGGCCCATCAGCATGTTGTTGTAGCGGGCGGCGTCGGCGGGGGCGAACTCGGTGCGCACCCGCGACCAATCCGCGTCGAGCTCGTCGGCGAGGATGGTGGCGAGGCCGGTCGTGTTGCCCTGCCCCATGTCGAGGTGCTTGATGATCACCGTCACGGTGTCGTCGGACCCGATCCGCACGAAGGCGTTCGGGTCCGCCTTCACCCCCGAAAGGTCGGGGCCGGCGGCGGCGCGCGCCGTGTTCTTCAGGTCGAGGCGGAAGCCGACGACGATGGCGCCGGTCGCGGCGGCGCCCCCGGCGAGGAAGCTGCGGCGGGTCGCGCGCGGAGAGCGCGGGTCCGTCTGACGGATCTTCAGCATGGCGTGGCTCCGGTCAGTGCGGGAACGGGCGAACAGTCTTGGGATGACGTGCGACGCGGACGCGAGCGATCACGCCAGCGTCTTGGCGGCCTCGTGGATCGCCGCGCGGATGCGCTGGTAGGTGCCGCAGCGGCAGACGTTGCCGTCCATGGCTCCGTCGATGTCGGCCTCGGACGGCTTCGGGTTCTCCGTGAGCAGGCCGATCGCGGACATGATCTGCCCGGACTGGCAGTAGCCGCACTGGACCACGTCGAGCTTGCGCCACGCGCCCTGCACCGCCTCGGCGACGCGGCCGGACACGCCCTCGATCGTGGTGACCTTGGCTTCGCCGACGTCGCCGATCCGGGTCTGGCAGGAGCGGACCGGCTGCCCGTCGAGGTGGACCGTGCAGGCGCCGCACTGGGCGATGCCGCAGCCGTACTTGGTGCCGGTCTTGTCGAGGTGGTCGCGCAGCGCCCAGAGCAACGGCATCTCGGGGTCGGCGTCGATCGCGTGCCGGACGCCGTTGACGGTGAGGTTCAGCATCCGAGATCTCCCGCGCGTAAGTCTCTCTCGTCGATCGCTAGTCCCGGCACGCCCCGATGCGATGTGCGTCCGCGCACCCGCGGCGAACACTTGTTGACGCGCCATCGACGAACGTAAGCCACCCGCCGGCGGCGAACACCTGGCACCGTGATCGCGACCTTCGCGCGATCAGGACAATCGTCGCGACCGCGGCAGGCCGTTCTTAACATATCGCGCGCAACGTCGGGCCTCTCATGTTGCGGTCCGGCGCGTCGAGCCGGCCCCCTTCGTCCAGCCTTCGAAGAGGCCGATGTCCGAACTGACGGTCGAGATGGTGCAGCGCGGCCGCGGTCCTTCGTCGGAAGAGGCCGTGCGACGCCGTGGGGTCGCACGCGACATGCGCTCGGCCCGGGAGAAGCTGACCTCGAAGACCGGCCTCGTGCGGGCGTTCGACTACGAGCTGCTGCGCCTCTACGCGCAGTACCGGGCGGGCGCCGGCATCCCGCTCGGCCTGTTCGCGATCGCGATGGCCAGCGCCACCTGCTTCTGGGTGGAGCCGCTGGTCGCGGCGATCTGGGCGCTCTGCGCGTTCCTGATGATCACCCTCAACGCGTCGATGAGCCGGAGCTTCCTCCGCGCCGAGCCCGGCGCGGTGTCCCTCGCGCGCTGGCGCCGACGCTTCGCCTTCGGCGAGGTGATGCAGAGCCTGAGCTGGTCGGCGATCGTCGGCCTGGGCATGCTGGGCGGCTGGCACTTCGCGCTGTTCGGCCTGATCATCGCGGCCGCCGTCGCCACGATGGTGGCCGCCACCGTTCCGACCGCCGCCGCAGCCGCCCTGGTGCCCCTCGCGCTGGCGACCCTGTGCCTCCTCACCTTCGCCCGCGAGGCCGACGCCGTGATGCTCGTCGCGATGGCGATCGGCTCGCAGATCTTCTTCCTCGGCCTGGCGCGCCGCATCTACACCTCCACTGTGGGCGCGCTGCAGTCTCGCGCGGAGAAGGATGCGGTGTTCGGCGAGCTGGAGCAGGCCAAGGCCAACTCCGACGAGGCCCGGCGCCGGGCGGAGGAGGCGAATCTCGCCAAGTCCCGGTTCCTGGCGACGATGAGCCACGAGTTGCGCACGCCGCTCAACGCCATCCTCGGCTTCTCCGAGGTGATGAAGAACGAGGTGTTCGGCCCCCATACCGCGCCGAGCTACGGCGAGTATTCCACCGACATCCACGACAGCGGCATGCATCTGCTGAACCTGATCAACGAGATCCTGGACCTCTCCCGGATCGAGGCCGGCCGCTACGAGCTCAACGAGGAGGCGGTGACGCTGGCCCACATCGTCGAGGAGTGCCGCCACATGATGGGGCTGAAGGCCCGCGGCAAGAACCAGACCTTCCTCGACTTCGTCGACGACACCCTGCCACGGCTTTGGGCCGACGAGCGCGCCCTGCGCCAGGTGGTGCTGAACCTGCTCTCGAACGCGGTGAAGTTCACCCCGCCCGGCGGCGAGATCACGATCAAGGTCGGCTGGACCAGCTCCGGCGGCCAGTACGTCGCGGTCAAGGACAGCGGCCCCGGCATCCCGGAGGACGAGCTCGGCACGGTCATGTCCTCGTTCGGCCGCGGTTCGCTCGCGATCAAGACCGCCGAGCAGGGCTCCGGCCTCGGCCTACCGATCGTGAAGGGCCTCGTCGACCTGCACGGCGGCAACTTCACCCTGAAGTCGCGCCCGCGCGAGGGCACCGAGGTGATCGTCACGCTGCCAGCGAGCCGGGTGATGGACACGCTCGCCGCCGTCGCCGTCGGGGGAGAGCCGGCGCCCGAGACGCGGGCCGGCACGAGCCGCCCCAAGGCCCCATCCGCCAAGGCGGCGTAAAAGCGACTTGCGCGCGGTCAGCCGAGCCCGCCCATGGCACGCACCAGCGACCACTCGGCCTCCGTCACCGGCTGCACCGACAGGCGCGAGTTGTTGACGAGCACCATGTCCTTGAGCGCCGACTCGGTCTTGATCGCATCGAGGGTGACAGGGTTCGGCAGTGCCTCGACGGCGGCGAGGTCGACCATGCCGAAGCGTCCGGTCGCGTCGGTGTGGTCCGGGTAGTACGGCTTGATCACGCGTACGATCCCGACGACGGCCTTGCCCTCGTTCGAGTGGTAGAAGAACCCGAGGTCGCCGACCTGCATCGCCATGAGCTGCTTCTTGGCGAGGTGGTTGCGCACCCCGTTCCAGTGGGTGCCGCCCTCCCCCGCCGCGACCTGCTGCGCCCACGACCAGGTCGCGGGTTCGGACTTGTAGAGCCAGTAGGCCATCCGTCTCGTCGCTCGTTCGAAAGTCAGGGCCGGCCGGCGGCGTCGGCCCAGAAGGCCAGGCTCGCCGGGTTGATCGGCGAACCCGCTTGCGCGTTGCGCAGGGTCGCGAACGCGTGGAAATCCTGCGCTTCCGCCGCGCCGAGGAGGTCGCGGGTCGCCGTGAGGATGCGGGTGATGCGCAGGTGGTTGTGGTCGTGCGGCACCAGCCACCGGTCGGTCCCGACGTAGAAGCGGCGCATGCGTGCGAGGGCGGCGCGCAGGCCTTCGCGGGCCGCCGGGTCGGCGCGGATCGCGTCCGCTTCGGCCGGCGTCAGCACCGGTGCGCCGGGCACGGCGCGGCTCGCCTGCGCGAGGGGAAAGCACCATTGGATGAAGTCGTGCACCGCCTCGATCCGCAGGTCGTCGAAGGCGAGCACCGTCGCCAACGTGCGGCCTGAGCCATCCGTGCCGGTGCCGGCGAGGAAGGCGTGGATCGGCGTCGAGGTCGCTGGGGTCGAGGTCACTCGGCCTCCGCCTTCAGCGGTCGGGCGAGCAGCGCGGCGACCACGTCCTCGACGCTCGCGCGCCCGGCGACGATCGCCGCGACGGCTTCGGCGATCGGCATCTCGATCCCCTGCCCGCGGGCGAGCCCGACCAAGGCTGTCGCGGTGAAGGCGCCCTCGGCGAGCTTGCCCCCGGCGGCGGCCTCCGGCGCGGCGCCCTGCCCGAGCGCGAGGCCGAAGGCGAAGTTGCGCGATTGCGGCGAGGAGGCGGTGAGCACGAGGTCGCCGAGGCCCGACAGGCCCATCAGCGTCTCGGGCCGCCCGCCGAAGCTGCGAGCGAACCGCATCAGCTCGGCGAAGGCGCGGGCGATCAGCGCGGCGCGGGCGCTCTCGCCGAGGCCGCGCCCGGCGACGATCCCCGCGGCGATGGCGAGCACGTTCTTGCCGGCTCCCCCGATCTCGACGCCGCGCACGTCGTCGGTGTGGTAGAGCCGCAGGGCCGGGCCGGACAGCAGGCGGGCGAGGCTCGCGGCGAGCCCGGCATCCGCGGCGGCCAGCGTCACCGCCGTCGGCAGGTTGCGGGCGACGTCCACCGCGAAGCTCGGGCCGGACAGGACCGCGACCGGCGCGCCCGCCGGCAGCACCTCGGCCGCCACCGCGCTCATGAACGCGCCGGTCGTGCGCTCGATCCCCTTCGAGCACAGGACCACCGGCGCGCCCGGCGCGAAGGCGGGGGCGAGCTGCGCGAGCACCGCGCGCGAGGTCTGCGCCGGCGTCACCATCAGCACCGCGTCCGCGCTGGCGAGGTCGCCGGCCTCGGCCGTCGCGCGGATGCGGGGATGCAGCTTGACGCCCGGCAGGTAGCGCGCGTTCTCGCGCGACGCTTCGAGTGCGGCGGCGGTTTCGGCGTCGCGCAGCCACAGGGTGACCGGCCGGCCCGCTGCCGCTGCGGCGTTCGCCAGCGCCGTGCCCCAGGCGCCGCCGCCGACCACCGCGACGGGTCGCGCGTTCTCGCCGGTCATGCGGGCTCTCCGGCAAAATCCGCCGCGGCGAGGCGGTAGAGGACGTGCCGGCGCAAGGGGCCGTCGGCGGGAACCGCGGGATGGTCGAAATCCTCCGCCTGCACCATCCCAAGCCGCTCCATCACCCGCCGCGACGGCGTGTTGCCGAGGGCTGTGAACGCCACCACGCCTGGGAGCCCGCAACGGCCGAACAGGTCCGCGAGGGCCAGGCGCGCGGCGCGGGTGGCGATGCCGCGGCCCCAGGCCTCGGGGCTGAGGCGCCAGCCGATCTCGATGAGGCTGCCCGGGCGCTCGCCGCCCGCGAACGGCATCGCGCGCATCAACCGCATCGCGCCGACGAAGCCGAGGAACGGCCCGCCCGGCTCCTCGACGGCCCAGGGGCCGAAGCCGTCGGCTTCGAAGCGCCGGTCGAGGGCGCGGGCCTCGGTCAGGCTCTCGCCGGCCGACTTCAACTTCGGGAAGTGGCGCATCACCTCCGGGTCGGCGTTCAGCCGCGCGAAGGGCGCGTCGTCCGCGCGGCGCCAGCGGCGCAGGCGCAACGACGCCGTCTCCAGGGTCGCGGGGGCCTCGGGCGGGCGGCGCTTGCCGCGCCATTGCAGCGAGCGGCGGTTGAGCAGGGCGAGGTCGGCGCGCCCCGATAGCACGGCGTTGCCGAGGTCGATCGCCACCGCGAGCCGATCGGGCGGCATGTTGGCCCAGGCCGGCGCGGCCACGCTCTCGCGCCAGGGGCCGTTGCAGGCGTTGTCGAGGAGGATGCGCGCGAAGCAGTGGTCGTCGACGACGGGCCAATCCGGATGCGCGGGCGCGGCCTGCGGCAGCAGGCGGTCGACGAGGTCGCGCCAGCGCGCCTGCGGCTCGCCCACGGGAGGCGCGGCGTCCGGCTCGGGCGCAGGCGACCTCAGATCGCGAAAATTTCCGCGGGCGAGGACGTGGCGGGCGGCTCCGCTCATCCGGCGGTCGCCTCGGCGCGGGGTGCTTCGGCCGGAGGGGCTTCGGCGAAGGGCCAGCGGGCGCGGGCCGGCGCGGTGATGTCGTCGGTCATGCCGAGCCGCAAACGCTCGATCCCGGCCCAGGCGATCATCGCGCCGTTGTCGCCGCAGAGCGCCAGCGGCGGGGCGACGAAGGCGAGGCCCGCCTCCCCCGCCAGCGCCGCCAGCGCCCTACGGATCGCGCCGTTGGCCGAGACGCCGCCGGCGGCCACCAGGGCGGTCGGGTGCCCGGCGACGCCGGAGAAGGTGCGTAACGCCACGCGGACGCGGTCGACCACCACGTCGACCACCGCGGCCTGGAAGCCGGCGCAGAGGTCGGCGACGTCCCGCTCGGCGAGCGGCGCCGTGCGCTCGGCCTCTATCCGGAGGGCGGTCTTGAGGCCGGACAGGGAGAAGTTCGCGTCGCGGCGCCCGAGCATCGGCCGCGGCAGGGCGAAGCGCTCCGGGTCGCCGGCTTCCGCCATGCGCTCGACCTCGGGGCCGCCGGGATAGGCCAGCCCGAGGAGCTTGGCGACCTTGTCGAAGGCTTCGCCGATCGCGTCGTCGATGGTGCCGCCGAGGCGGACGTAGTCGCCGACGCCCTTCACCGCGACGAGCTGGGTGTGGCCGCCCGAGGCGAGCAGCAGCAGGTAGGGGAAGGCGAGGCCGTCGGTCAGCCGCGCGGTGAGCGCGTGCGCCTCGAGGTGGTTGACGGCCAGGAGCGGCTTGCGCGCGACGAGCGCCAGGGTCTTGGCGGTGACGAGGCCGACCAGCACCCCGCCGATCAGGCCGGGGCCGGCCGCGACCGCGATGCCGTCCACGTCCTTGAGGGCCATGCCGGCGCGGTCCAGGGCGCGGGCGATCAGCCGATCCAGCACCTCGACGTGGGCGCGGGCGGCGATCTCGGGCACCACGCCGCCATAGGCCGCGTGCTCGGCGATCTGGCTCAGCACCTCGTTCGAGCGGATGACGCCGCGCCCGTCCTCGCCCGGCGCGACGATCGCGGCGGCGGTCTCGTCGCAGGTGGTTTCGATGCCCAGCACGTTCATGGTGACGATCGACGCTTCCGTTCCCGCGCGAACCCGCCCGCCCCGTGTATCCGCTCGGGGCGCCCCCCGGCAACGACCCGCGGCGCCGATCGCGTCGCCTCAGGGCGTGTCGGCCTCGTCGGAGGCTTCCGCCTCCGGGATCGGCGCCGCGCCCCAGCCGGCCAGCACCGCGTTCAACGCGTCGAGGACGAAGTGGCGGGCGCTGTCACGATCGTAGCCCTCGGCGAGGAGGTCGTCGTAATCGGTGAAGACGTGGCGGGCGTAGGCGACGAGGGCGAGCCGCGCCGCCGTCTCGGGCGCCGCCCCGCGCAGGCCCTGGCTGGCGAGCGCCGAGTCGACGACCGCCTCGGCCTCGAACTCCGGCAGGCGCCGGGCGAGGCGTGCGAGCGCGGCCGCGACCTGCTCCCTTCGGTTGCGCGGCGCCCCGCCGTCCTGTCGCGCTGCGGGCAAACGACGCTCCCTCGGATCCTCGGCGCGATCGGCCGGCATCGGTGGCGGGCGTGCCATAGTTTTTGACCGAGCGCACGCTAGGATGACGCCATCGACGTCGTGCCCGGGTCTGAGCCTGCACGCGCGACGCCCCCGGAGACGACCATGATCCGCCGCCTCGCCTTCTTCCTGCTGATCCCCGCCCTCGCGACCGCCCCCGCGTTCGCCGAGAAGGCCGCAACCGGTGCGACCGTGCCTCGGCCCGCCGGCGCCCAGCCCACGAGCGAGGCCCGCAAGGAGTCGGCGATGAAGGCGGCGAATCAGGCCGAGATGCTCAAGGCGCAGAAGGCGTCCGCCGCCCGCGACAAGGCCTGGGACACGCGCACCCGCGCCTCGATGTCCTCGATCTGCAAGGGCTGCTGAGCGGCGCGCCGAGGCGTCGCACCGGCCGTGATCCGCTTCGAGGGCGTCTCCAAGCACTTCCCCGGGGCGCCCGGCCCCGCCGTCGACCGGCTCGACCTGACGATCCCCGAGGGCAGCACCTCCGTGCTGATCGGGCCTTCGGGCTGCGGCAAGTCGACGACGCTGCGGCTGGTCAACCGGCTGATCGACCCGGATGCCGGGCGCATCACCCTCGGTGGGCGCGATGTCGCGACCACGGACCCGATCGCCCTGCGCCGCGGCATCGGCTACGTGCTGCAGGGGGTTGGCCTGTTTCCCCATCGCAGCGTCGCCGAGAACGTCGCCACCGTCCCCGGCTTGCTGGGCTGGCCGAAGGCGCGGATCGCCGGCCGCGTCGACGCGATGCTCGATCTCGTCGGCCTCGATCCGGCGACCTATCGCGACCGCCGCCCGGACGCGCTCTCCGGCGGCCAGCGCCAGCGCGTCGGCGTCGCCCGGGCGCTCGCCGCGGACCCGCCGGTGATCCTGATGGACGAGCCGTTCGGCGCCGTCGACCCGGTCGCGCGCGGCCGGCTCCAGGCCGAGATCGGCGCGATCCTCAAGCGTCTGTCCAAGACCGTGCTGATCGTCACCCACGACATCGACGAGGCTATGCTGATGGGCGACCGCGTCGTGCTGATGCGGGCCGGCCGCGTGGTCCAGGCGGAGGCGCCGCGCGCCCTTCTGGCCGCGCCGGCCGACGCCTTCGTGGCATCCTTTGTCGGGGAGGACCGGGCGCTGCGCCGTCTCGCGCTGGTGACGGTGGCGGAGGCCGCCGAGCCCGGCGAGGCTGTGGGTGCGCCGAGTATCGCGGCCGGTGCGTCGCTGCGCGATGCCCTCTCGGCGATGCTGGCCGCCGGCTGCACGCGCCTCGTCGTCACCGGCGGGCCGGGGGCGCGCCACGTGACCCTGGACGCGATCCAGCGCGCGGGCTCCGTGGGGAAGCGCGAGGCCTGAAGGGGCGTCGGTTATTCCGGGGCGTTTACAGGCGACGCCCCATCCTGGCGGCCCATTTCCAAACCCTCCCCGTCATCCCGGGCTCGCCTGCGGCGCCCCGGGATGACGGAAGCGTTGCGCGCGGCAGTGGAAAGTCGCGTGAACGCAAAACCGCGCGCGCCACCTCGCCTGACCACGCATGGAAAAGGGCCGCCCTTTCGGACGACCCTTCCCATAGATACGACGATGAAACGTCACGAGGATATGACGATGGAACGTCACACAGATACGACGATGACACGTCACATAGATATGACGATGGAACGTCGAACCGATCAGCGCGAGTAGAACTCGATCACGAGGTTCGGTTCCATCTGCACCGGGTACGGCACCTCGGTGAGGCCCGGCACGCGGGTGACGCGCGCGGTCATCTTCTGGTGATCGACCTCGATGTAGTCGGGCACGTCGCGCTCGGGGAGCTGCGAGGCGACGACCACGATCTCGAGCTGACGCGAGGCTTCCTTGACCTCGATCAGGTCGCCCGGCTTCACGAGGTAGCTCGGGATGTTGACCCGGCGCCCGTTGACCTTGATGTGGCCGTGGTTGACGAACTGGCGGGCCGCGAACGGCGTCGCCACGAACTTCGAGCGATACACCACGGCGTCGAGGCGGCGCTCGAGCAGGCCGATCAGGTTCTCGCTCGAGTCGCCGCGCAGGCGGATGGCCTCGGCGTAGTAACGGCGGAACTGCTTCTCGGTGATGTTGCCGTAGTAGCCCTTGAGCTTTTGCTTGGCGCGCAGCTGCGTGCCGAAGTCGCTCATCTTGCCCTTGCGGCGCTGGCCGTGCTGGCCGGGGCCGTATTCGCGGCGGTTCACGGGGCTCTTCGGGCGGCCCCAGATGTTCTGGCCCATGCGGCGGTCGAGCTTGTGCTTGGCCTGAATCCGCTTCGACATATCGCGTGTCCTCTCGCAAACGAGAATTCGAGGAACGCGCCCTCCTCTTCCCGCCGGCCTTGCGGCTCGGGACGACAGAGCGGCCGTGTCGGCCGTTCGCGGGTGCGTATGAAAACGCCAAGCGGCCCCTCAGAGGAGCCGCGATGACGAGGGCGTTCCTAGTCGAGCCGGCCGAACTGGTCAATCCTCGCCGTCACGGGCGCGCCGCGAGGAAGGCCAGCACCCCGTCGCGGTGCGGCTTGGCGCCGACGGCGGAGCTGTGGTCGCGCCCTTCGAGCTCGAGGCTCTGCGCGTTCGGCATCAGCGCGGCGAGCGCCGGCCCGGAGCCGGCGACGGTGTCGAGGGTGCCGACGCTGACGAGGACAGGCACCTCGATCTGCCCGATCTCAGCGCGCGACAGGGTCTGGCGCGAGCCGCGCATGCAGGCGGCGAGCGCGCGCAGGTCACTCTTCGTCTGCTCGGCGAAGATGCGGAAGGCGGCAGCGGTCGGGTTCGCGGCTTTCGTGCCCGCGGGCGCCTCGAGCGCCTCGGCGATGCCGGAAGGCAGGCCCTTTCCCTCGACGAGGTGCAGGCCGAGGCCGCCGATCAGCGCCGAGCGGACGCGCGCCGCGTGGTCGAGGGCGAGGTGCGCGGTGATGCGGGCCCCCATCGAGTAGCCCATGATGTCGGCGCGCGCGATCCCGAGATGGTCGAGGAGGCGCACGGCGTCGCCCGCCATGTCCTCGGAGCCGTAGCGGGCGGGGTCGTAGAGCTTCTCGCTCTCGCCGTGGCCGCGGTTGTCCAGGGCGATGGCGCGGTAGCCGGCCTGGGTCAGCGTGCGCACCCACGTCGTGTTGACCCAGTTGACCGCGTGGTTCGAGGCGAAGCCGTGGATCAGAAAGACCGGGTCGCCGGTCCCGCCGACGGCCGGCACGTCGATGTAGGCGATCCGCACGCCGTCCGAATCGAAGCTGTCCATGGTCGTGGCCTTTCGCGTCCCGCGCCTCGCTTAAGAGCCGGCGCAGCGATGGGCAACGCGCGAGATGCTTGCGGGCCGGCGGCGCGGCTGGCATCAGCCCGGGGCATGAGCGACCATCAGCCCTACGGCACCTACGCCCCGGCCGGCCTCGTCGCGGCGATCGCCCGGCGGACCGTGCGGTTCTCGCCCGATTCCTGGCGCGGCCGCCGGATGGCGATGTTCCTGCGGCGCCTCGCGATCACGCTGATGCGCGGCAAGCCCCTCGACGTCGAGCGGCTCGGCGCCCGGATGCGGCTGCACCCCTACAACAACAATTGCGAGAAGAAGGTGCTGTTCACGCCGCAATTCTTCGACCCGCAGGAGCGCGCCCTGCTGAAGGCGCGCCTGGAGCCGGGCTGCACCTTCCTCGACATCGGCGCCAACATCGGCGCCTACGCCTTGTTCGTGGCGGCCTTCGCCGGGCCGCGTGCGCGCATCCTCGCGGTCGAGCCGCAGCCCGACATCTTCGACCGGCTGACCTACAACATCGCTCAGAACCCGTTCCACACCGTGAAGGCGGTGGCCTGCGCCGTCGCCGACAAGGCCGGCGAGCTGACGCTGTTCGTCGACCCGCGCAACCGCGGTGAATCGAGCCTGAAGATCGTCGGCACCAACGAGAGCGCGCAGATCAAGGTGCCGGCGGTGACCCTGATGGACCTCGTGCGCACCGAGGGCCTGACCCGCATCGACGCGATCAAGCTCGACGTGGAGGGTGCCGAGGACCTAATCCTCGAGCCGTTCCTTCGCGAGGCGCCCCCGGCCCTGCTGCCGAAGCTGCTTGTGATCGAGGACGGCGTCGATCAGTGGCAGATCGACCTGCCGAAGCTCCTGGAAGGCCACGGCTACCGCGAGACCGGCCGCACCCGGCTGAACCGGATGTTCGAGCGGGTCGCCGCTAATCCGGCGTGACGATCGGGATCGCGTCGGCGACCGTCACCCCCTCCGGGTCGATCCGGCAGCGGTAGGCGTAGGTCTCCACTCCGGCTGCCCGCGCGTCCCGAAAGGCGCGGTCGAAAGCCGGATCGAGGTCGCGGGCGACGTCGAAGGCTTCCGCCTGCATCTGCGCCACGACGATGACGACCGCGCGGCCGCCGCCGGCGACCACCTCGGCAAGGTCGCGCATGTGCCGCGCACTCCGGGCCGCGACGCAGTCGGGGAACTCGGCGAGGTCCGCCTGCCGCATCAGGTGGCAGTTCTTCACCTCCACGTGGGCCGGCGGGAGCCCGCCCCCGCTTGCGAGGAAGTCGACGCGGCTCGCCGCAGCGTAGCGGACCTCTGGCTTCAGCGCCGTGTAGCCGGACAGCGGCGCGAGGCCGCCTGCGGCGAAGGCTTCGGCGACCAGCGCGTTCGGGCGCATCGTGTTGATGCCGACCCATTGCGGGCCGCCGGGCAAGTTCGCCTCCACCAGTTCCCAGGAATAGGTGAGCTTCCGGGTCGGGCTGTTGGCAGGCGAGAGCAGGACGCGGTTCCCGGCTTCCTTCAGGCCCAGCATCGCGCCGGGGTTGGCACAATGCGCGGTGACGCGCGTGCCGTCGGCCAGGTCCACGTCGGCGAGGAAGAGCTTGTAGCGCTGCACCAGGCGGCCTTCGATCAGGGGTGTGGGAAACTGCATCGGGTCCTGGCTGCGTTGCGGTC
The DNA here is from genome assembly GCF_008039475.1 of Methylobacterium sp. WL12. Lineage (NCBI taxonomy): Bacteria > Pseudomonadati > Pseudomonadota > Alphaproteobacteria > Hyphomicrobiales > Methylobacteriaceae > Methylobacterium > Methylobacterium sp. WL12. The sequence goes on from NZ_VRUW01000007.1 coordinate 52,736, forward strand.
GCAGTGCATAGCCGACACGTGCCCGCGCATGAAGGCACCCTCGGTGGTCGCGCGCCCTCCGCCGCGCTATCTGCGATGCAACCCAGGACGACGAGCCCCATGACAATCGATCCCACCGCGATGACCGCCGCAATCCTCGTGATCGGCGACGAGATCCTGTCCGGCCGGACGAAGGACAAGAACATCGGCACGATCGCCGACTATCTCACCGCGGTCGGCATCGACCTGCGCGAGGTGCGGATCGTGCCCGACGAGCCGGACGCGATCGTCGGCGCGGTGAACGCGCTCCGCGCGGCCCACACCTACCTGTTCACCACCGGCGGCATCGGCCCGACCCACGACGACATCACCGCCGACTGCGTCGCCAAGGCCTTCGGCGTCGGCATCGACGTCGACCCGCGCGCCAAGGCGATGCTGCTGGAGCGGCACAAGCCCGAGGACCTGAACGAAGCCCGACTGCGCATGGCGCGGATCCCGGACGGCGCCGACCTGATCGCCAACCCGATCTCGAAGGCGCCGGGCTTCCGCATCGGCAACGTCTTCGTCATGGCCGGCGTGCCCTCGATCATGCAGGCGATGCTCGACCAGGTCGGCCCGACCCTGCCCACCGGCGCCCGGATGCTCTCCGAGACTGTCGAGGCCGGCAACCTGCCCGAGGGCAACTACGCCGCCGACCTCGCTGAGATCGCGAAGTCCTACGCGGACGTATCGATTGGATCCTATCCTTCGATGACGAAGGACGGGTTCGCCAACCGCATCGTCGCCCGCGGCAAGGATGCCGCCTCGGTGGCGCGTGCGCGGGCCGAGATCGAGGCGCTGGTGGCGCGCCTGCGCGGCTGACGGCAGCCCGTCCCAGTTTTTCCGGTTCGTGGAGCGTATGCGTGATGGCCGAGCGGAAGCCCGACGACAAGGAAGCCCGGCACGACGCGCACAAGGAGGCCGTGGCCGAGATCGGCCGCCCGGATGCCTTCGTGCTGCACGAGGTGATCCGGCGCGAGGGCAATGAGGAGTTGCGCCGCGACGGCGGGGCGCTGTTCCTCTCGGCCTTCGCCGCGGGCTTGAGCATCGCACTGTCGCTGATCGTGCCTGGCGTGCTGAAGACCCATCTGCCCGAGGGCGAGTGGACAAAGCTCCTCACCACGATGGGCTATGCGGTGGGCTTCCTGGTGGTGGTGCTCGGGCGGCAGCAACTCTTCACCGAGAACACCATCACGCCGATCCTGCCGCTGCTACACGACCGCTCGGCGAAGACCGCGTGGCGGGTGCTGCGCCTCTGGGCGATCGTGCTCTCGGGCAACATCCTGGCGACCCTGGCGATCGCGACCGTGCTCGCCCATACCGGCGCCTTCGAGCCGTCGGTGAAGGCGGCCTTTGCCGAGATCAGCCACCAGGCCATCGCGTTTCCGTTCTGGGACACCGTGCTGAAGGCGATCTTCGCCGGCTGGATGATCGCCTTGATGGTCTGGTTCCTGCCGGCCACCGGTACGGCGGCGCCGTTCGTGATCTTTCTGATGACCTGGCTGGTCTCCCTCTGCGGCCTCGCCCACATCGTCGCGGGATCGGTCGAGGCGTTCTACCTCGTGGTCACCGGCGCGGCGACGATGGGCGAGTACGCCGAGCGGTTCTTCGTGCCGACGTTGGTCGGCAACGTCTTCGGCGGCATGACGCTGGTGGCGGTGCTCAATTACGGACAGGTCGCCCCGGAGGTCGAGGAGAGCCGCGAGGTCGAGGAGGCCGAGGGCGGCGCCAACCGGGATTGAGGACGGTTCGCCCCCGCCGGCTGAGTTGGCTTTCCCACGGATTCGACCGAAAAGCTGATCCGAAGAGGCCGTGCTGGCGGCGTTCGCTCCATCGCGACGCGGCCGGAAACAGGATCGATTGGGAAAGGGACGATGCGTTCGCTAAAGGTCCGCTTCGCCTTGCTGCTCGGGTCGATCGCCCTCGTCGTCGTGCTGGCGGCGGCCGGCGTGCTCGCCGCGATCGGCGCCGCCGAGCAGACGATCGACCGGACGCTCGCCGCGCAGGGGCGCCTCGAACTCCTGGCCGAGCTGTCGGGCCGGATGACCCAATTCGGCATGGCCGCGGTCGAGACCATCGGTAACCCCGACCTCGCGCCGGAAGCGATGGGCATCGCGCGGAGCAACGTCGACCGCGCGCTCACGACCGTCGACGAGGCGCTGTCGCGATCCGTCGCCGGAAGCGACGACCCGTTGGACCGGATGCAATACGCCTTGCGCAGCCGGCCGATGGCGCAGCTGCGCGCGGCCCGGGTGATCCTCGACCGGCAGGTGTCTCAGATCGTCCGCGAGACCGATTCCGAGAAGCGCCAGAACTCGATCAAGGGTGCGCTCAACGGCTTCGGCGCGATGACCGGGCAGCCGCTCTCGTTCCTGATCGAGGCCGAGCGCCGCAGCATGGTGCTGGGCTCGGATGCGGCCCGCGAGCTGTCGCGCCGCCTGCGGATCGCGGCGGCCCTGGCGGTGCTCGGCGCGCTCGGGCTCGTCGTGCTGCTGTGGCGGAGCATCACCCGGCCGACTTTGGCGCGGATCGAGGCCGTGCGCCGGGCCGCCGGCGCCATCGGCGGCGGAAAGCTCGACACGCGCTTGTCCGTCGCGACCCGCGACGAGCTCGGCCTGTTGGTCGCCAACGTCAACCGCATGGCGGCACGCCTTTCTCGCCGCGAAGGCCGCGTTGCCGCCGACCGCGCGGCCTTGGAGGACACGGTCGAGGCCCGCACCGCCGACCTTCGCGCCGCCAACGCCCGACTCGAGGCGGTCGACCGCTCGCGCCGCCGCTTCTTCGCCGACGTGAGTCACGAGCTGCGCACCCCGCTGACCGTCATCCTCGGGGAATGCGACCTCGCGGCCCGCGCCGGACCCCGCATCACCGATCACGCCCCGGCCTTCGCCACCATCCGCAAGCGCGCGATGCGGCTGAAGCTGCGTGTGGAGGATCTCCTGCGTGTCGCCCGCTCGGAATCGGGCGAGATCGAGCTCGACCGCCGGGCCCTCGGGCTCGCCCCGGTCCTGGCCGAGGCGGTCGACAACCTCGCATCGGAGGCCGCCCGACGCCGCGTCGCGCTGACCTTCGAGCCGGGTGCGCGAGACCTCGAAGTGCTGGCCGACCGCGAGTGGATGCGCCAGGTCGTCGAGAGCCTGATCGACAACGCGCTGCGCCACGCCACAGGGCTCACCCGGGTCGTCGTCGCCCTGTCCGGCGGCGGCGCGGCGCCGGCGCGCATCACGGTCACCGACGACGGGCCGGGTTTCGGCAACCACGAGCAGACGTTGTTCGAGCGCTTTCGGCGCGGCGACCGCCCGGCGGAGATGGGCTTCGGGATCGGATTGGCCCTGGCGCGTTGGCTCATCGAACAGCATGATGGCACAATCCGCCTCGGCCCTGGCGAGGACGGCCGCGGGGCGAGGGTCACGCTGGACCTCCCGCCTCTCGACCTCACCGTGGAGGGCGACGACACGGCGAGCCGGGACGATCGACAAATTCGGAAGGACGACGCGGCATGACGCGAATCCTCGTGGTCGAGGACGACATCGACATCCGTGGCCTGCTCACCCGCGGCCTCGAGGCAGAGGGCTTCTCCGTCGACACCGCCGGCTGCGTCGGCGACGCGCTGGCCGCCGCTCGCGACGAGAGCCCGGAGGCGGTGGTGCTCGACATCACCCTGCCCGACGGGTCGGGCCACGACGTGTGCCGCTCCTTGCGCGAGGGCGGCTATCCCGGCCCGATCCTGTTCCTCTCGGCACGCGACGAGATTCGCGACCGGGCCGAAGGCCTCGCGCTCGGGGCCGACGACTACATCGTCAAGCCCTTCGTGTTCGACGAGCTGGTGGCGCGGCTGCGCACGCACCTGATGCGCCGTCAGGCGGCGGAGGGGCCTCGCACGCTGATCAACGCGGGTAAGCTCGTCCTCGACCTCGACACCCGGCAGGTCACCTGCGGCGAGGCGTCGGCCCGCCTGACCCCGCGCGAGGCCGAGCTGCTGGCCATGCTGATGGAGAGCGTGAACCGCCCGGTCTCCCGCGCCGACATCTTCGAGCGGCTGTGGGCGAGCCAGGGCGGCCTTTCGCTGAACGTGGTCGACGTCTACGTCGGCTACCTGCGCACGAAGATGGCCGACTTCGTCCGCCACGGTGGTCCGCTCCTCGTCACCGTGCGCGGACGCGGCTTCATGCTGGACTCCCGCGGTCCGGACTACCGGCACTGACCGGTGCGACGTTCGGGCGGGTGGATCCTCACAAAAATTTGGGAGCATCCGGCAATTTAGTGCTTGAAGCCGGAGCGGGAATTGCGGATACCCGTGCCGCGCTGGAAAACAAAAGCGCCATCAGTGTCTTAGGGTATCCTTAAGTTTACCTTTTCGGCACCGGATGCTCGCAATCAGACGGAGAAACACCATGACCTGGGCTGCCCCGATCGTTTCCGAAATCTGCGTCGGCATGGAAGTCACGAGCTACGAGTCCGCCGAGATCGACACCTTCAACTGAGGTGTCGCGCCGAGCTGAGGATTGTTGGCTGCATCGGACCATTCCATGCGCGTCGTAATCCTTGGCTCGGCTGCTGGCGGCGGCCTTCCCCAGTGGAATTGCCGCTGCCCGAACTGCCAGCTCGCGAGAACCGAGCCGAACCGCGTCAGGCCGCGGACCCAGTCGAGCATCGCGGTGTCTGCGGACGGCACGGATTGGCTCCTGGTGAACGCCTCGCCGGACATCCGGCAGCAATTCTTCGACAACCCGGTGATGCATCCGCGGGAAGGACTTCGGCATTCGCCGATCCGCGCCGTGCTGCTCACCAACGGCGACGTCGATCATGTCGCCGGCCTGCTGACGCTCCGCGAAGGCCAACCCTACACCCTCTACGGCACCGGCAGCATCCTCGATTCGGTCGCGGACAACCGCGTCTTCGACGTGATGGCCGAGGGCGTCGTCGCCCGCGAGGCGATCACCCTGGGCATGCGCTTCGAGCCGCTCCCCGGCTTGGCCGTCACACTGTTCGCGGTGCCCGGCAAGGTGCCGCTCTGGCTGGAGGATGCCAGCATGGAGCTCGGCGCCGAATCCGAGACCACGGTCGGCGCGATGATCGAGGCCGACGGACGGCGGCTCGCCTACATCCCCGGCTGCGCCCGCGTGACCGAGGACCTGAAAGCGCGGATTGCGGGCGTCGACGCGCTGCTCTTCGACGGCACGGTACTCCACGACGACGACATGATCCGCGCCGGTGTCGGCACCAAGACCGGCTGGCGCATGGGGCACGTGCCGATGCGGGGCGACGGGGGCTCGATCGCCGGCCTCAAGGACGTCGCGATCGGGTCGCGCGTCTTCGTGCACATCAACAACACCAATCCCGTCCTCGTCGAAGGTTCGCCCGAGCGCGAGGCGGTCGAGGCCGAGGGTTGGACGATCGCCCATGACGGGCTCACCTTGAGCCTCTGACGGCGACGACCGGGCGCGGTTGGCATTTGCCGGTGCCGCGACCTATCTCATGACGAGACGTGCGCGATTCGATTGCGCCGAGACGCCGCCGCCAGACGCGGCGCACGACGAGACGACCAGGAAACGCCTCCGAACGGACGCTTGGTGACGCCATGAACGCAGTGTTCCCGACCCCCCAATCCGAGACTTCCGAGCGGCTGCTGAGCCCCGAGGAACTGGAGGCGGCGCTGCGCGACATCGGCGCCCGGCGCTACCACAACCTGCATCCGTTTCACCGCCTGCTGCACGACGGCAAGCTGAGCAAGGACCAGGTCCGGGCCTGGGCGTTGAACCGCTACTATTACCAGGCGATGATCCCGGTGAAGGACGCCGCGGTGCTGGCGCGGATGACCGACGCCTCGCTCCGCCGCGTCTGGCGCCAGCGCATCGTCGACCACGACGGCGACGCGCCTGGCGACGGCGGCATCGAACGCTGGCTGAAGCTTGCCGAGGGCGTCGGCTTCCGCCGGGACTACGTCGAGTCCACCGACGGCATCCTGTCGGCCACCAAGTTCTCGGTCGAGGCCTACGTCCACTTCGTTTCCGAGCGCTCGCTGCTCGAAGCCATCGCGTCGTCGCTGACCGAGATGTTCTCGCCGAACATCATCTCCGAGCGCGTCTCGGGCATGCTGAAGAACTACGACTTCATCACCAAGGAGACGCTGGCCTATTTCGAGAAGCGCATGACGCAGGCGCCCCGCGACGCCGACTTCGCCCTCGACTATGTCAAGCGCCACGCCACCACCCCCGCGTTGCAGCGGCAGGCGATGGCGGCGTTGACCTTCAAGTGCAACGTGCTGTGGACGCAGCTCGACGCGCTGTACTTCGCCTACGTCGCCCCCGGGATGATCCCGCCGGACGCCTGGACGCCCGGCGCCGGTCTCGTCGCCGAGACGCAGACCCAGGCGCCGGGGACCGGCCGGCTCACGGCCGCCGACGTGCCGCGCCTGCCGCGCGGCGTGCGGATGCGCTTCGACCAGACCCGCGACAAGCACGTCCTGCTCGCCCCCGAGCGCACCTTCGACCTCGACGACAACGCCGTCGCGGTCCTCAACCTCGTCGACGGCCAAACCAGCGTCGCGGCGATCGCCGACCGGCTTGGCCAGACCTACGCCGCCGACCCGCGCGTCATCGAGGTCGACGTGCTGGCCATGCTGAACGACCTCGCCGCGAAGAGGGTCTTGGAGCGATGAACGCGATCACCCCGAACGCGGCGGCGATCCCGGCCCCGGTCGGGCTGCTCGCCGAGCTGACGCATCGCTGCCCGCTGCGTTGCCCATATTGCTCGAACCCGCTGGACCTCGATCGGCGCTCGCGCGAGCTCGACACCGCGACGTGGCAGCGCGTGCTGACAGAGGCCGCGGCCCTCGGCGTTCTGCACGTCCACCTGTCCGGCGGCGAGCCGACCGCGCGCAACGACATCGTCGAAATCACCGAGACCTGCGCCAAGCTCGGGCTCTATTCGAACCTCATCACCTCCGGCGTCGGCGGTGCGCTGGGCAAGCTCCAGGCGCTCTACGACGTCGGCCTCGATCACGTGCAGCTCTCGGTGCAGGGCGTGGACGCGGCCAACGCCGAGAAGATCGGTGGCCTGAAGAACGCGCAGCCGCAGAAGATGGAGTTCGCCGCCAAGGTGACCGAGCTCGGACTGCCGTTGACGCTGAACTCGGTGATCCACCGCGGCAACATCCACGAGGTCGAGGGCTTCATCGATCTCGCCGTGAAGCTCGGCGCCAAGCGGCTCGAGGTTGCCCACACCCAGTATTACGGCTGGGCCTACGTGAACCGCGCCGCGCTGATGCCGGATAAGGCTCAGGTCGATCAGTCGATCCGCATCGTGGAGGCGGCGCGCGAGCGGCTGAAGGGCCAGCTCGTCATCGACCTCGTCGTGCCAGACTACTACGCGAAGTACCCGAAGGCCTGCGCTGGCGGCTGGGGCCGCAAGCTCATCAACGTGACGCCGCAGGGCAAGGTGCTGCCGTGCCATGCGGCCGAGACGATCAGCCACCTCGAGTTTTGGCACGTGACCGAGCATTCCCTCGGCGACATCTGGGCGAACTCGCCGGCCTTCACTGCCTATCGCGGCACAGACTGGATGCAGGAGCCCTGCCGCTCCTGCGACCGGCGCGAGAAGGATTGGGGCGGTTGCCGCTGTCAGGCGCTGGCGCTGGCTGGCGATGCGGCGGCAACCGACCCGGCCTGCTCGCTCTCGCCGCTACATGCCAAGGTGCGGGCGCTGGCCGTCGAGGAGGCGGCGGAGACCCCGCCCGACTACACCTACCGGACGATCGGGGCCAACATCCCGGCGCCCAACAAGGAGGACGCCCTCTCGTGAAGTGTTTCGTCATCGCCGCAACCTTGCTCGCCGTCGCTCCGGCGCTGGCCGTCGAGGCGGCGCCCCCTGCCCCCGCCGCAGCGCCCGTTGCCCCTGCCGCAGCGCCCGAGAAGGCGAACGCGAGCGCGATCCCGAGCGCGGCCGACCTGCTGTTCGAGCAGCCCCAGCTCAAGAACGCTGCCGCCGGCACCACCCTGACCTACGACTACCTGCGCCGCTCCGGCATTGCGAAGGGGCCGTTCGGGCCGCCCCTCGACGACACGATCAAGCTCACCCTCGAGCCCGGTAAGGGCGGGGACGGCCGTAACATCGGCGTCGAGATGTTCTCGGGTACGAACCGGTTCCCGGCCGGCCCGTTCGAGGACATGCCCGGCAACCCGGTGATCCCGCTGTTCCTCGAGAACCACCTGACCAACCTTGCCCGGGTGCTGCAGGCCAACCCGCGCTACCTCAAGCTCGCAATCCGCAAGGGGCTGCGCGACGGCGCCACCGTCACGCCGATCAAGGTCGACTACAAGGGCCGCACGGTCGACGCCTGGCAAGTGGTGACCAAGCCCTTCGCCGGCGACGCGCTCGCCCAGCGCATGCGCGGCATGGACAACATGACCTACACCTTCGTCACCTCGCCCGAGGTGCCCGGCGAGATCATCTCGATCGAGGCGCAATCGAAGAATACCGAGGGCGGCGAACTCTTGGAGGAGCGGCTGAGCTATGATCAGAAAGCTGGTTGAGGGCTTAGCCCTGTCCGGGGTCGCGCTGGCGATGCTGGCGATCCCCGTCGCCGCGGCAGAGGCCGAGAACGACTATCCGACCGACGCCCGCGTCGACTACGTGTTCGGGTGCATGGCTGCCAACGGCCAGACCCGCGAGGCGATGCGGCGCTGCACCTGCTCGGTCGATCAGCTCGCCGCGATCCTCCCCTACGACAAGTACGTGCAGGCGAGCACGGTGCTGTCGATGCGCCAGGGCGTTGGCGCCCGCTCGAACGAGTTCAAGTCGACGAAGGTGTTCGACGACAAGGTCGCCGACCTCCGCCGCGCCCAGGCCGAGGCCGAGATCCGCTGCTACCGCGGCTGAGACGGCGCCGTCCGCCGCGAACGTTCGAAAGGCCGCCCCGCTCCGGGCGGCTTTTTTCGTGAGCGACGGGCGCCGTTGCTTCGCTTCGAAAAACCGGCCACATCGACCCCGCGGGAGCGGCCCGCGCAGACCCTTGAGAAGCGACGCCCCTTGAGCCATCGACCCGCCGCCCTCGCCGACCTGCTGCCGGATCTCGGCCGGCGGACCCTCGTGATGGGCATCCTCAACGTCACGCCCGATTCGTTCTCGGATGGCGGCCGCTTCGTCGACGAGCAGGCCGCGTGCCGGCAAGCCGACGCGCTTGCTGCCGAGGGTGCCGCGCTGATCGACATCGGTGGCGAGTCGACTCGTCCCGGACACGTCCCGGTGCCGGCCGACGAGGAGCAGGCACGCGTCCTGCCCGCGATCCGGGCGTTGGCGAACCGGCTCTCCGTGCCGATCTCGATCGACACCTACAAGGCGTCCACGGCCGAGTGCGCGCTCGCAGCCGGTGCCCGCCTCGTGAACGACGTCTGGGGCCTGCAGCGCGAGCCCGACATCGCCCACGTCGCCGCTGACCACGGCGCGCCGGTGATGATCATGCACAACCGCGAGACGATCGATCCCGGCCTCGACATCGTCGCCGACATGCTGCGCTTCTTCGAGGTCTCGCTCGGCATCGCCCGCCGCGCCGGCATCCCCGACGGCGACATCGTGCTCGATCCGGGCATCGGTTTCGGCAAGAGCTGGGAGCAGCATCTGGAAGCGCTGCGGCACCTGCCCGAGATCCGCGCGCTCGGCTTCCCCGTCCTCGTCGGCGTCTCGCGAAAGTCGCTGCTCGGGCGCCTGCACGATCGCGAGACCGCGCCGGCCGACCGGCTCCACGGGTCGCTCGCGGCGCATGCCTTGGCGGCCACGCTGGGGGCCGACATCGTCCGGGTCCACGACGTGGCCGCCCATGTCGATGCGATGCGCGTGGTCGACGCGGTGCTGCGCCCGGGAGACCGTCGATGAGCGACCGCATCCTCGTCGAGCGCATCGCAGTCTTCGCCCACCACGGCGTCCTGCCGGAGGAGACGCGCCTTGGCCAGCGCTTCTACCTGTCGCTCGACGTCGGCCTCGATCTCGGTCCCGCCGGCCGCTCCGACGACGTGACGCGAACCGTGAGCTACGCCGACCTCACGGCGATCGCGGTCGCAATCGCAGCCGAGCGGCGCTTCGACCTGATCGAAGCCCTGGCCGAAGCCATCGCCGCCGAGATCCTGGAACGCTTTACCGCCATCGACACGATCACCGTGCGGATCGACAAGCCGAGCGCGCCGGTGCCGGCGGTCCTCGACGGAGTGGCGGTGGTGATCACCCGCCGGCAAGAGGCGCGGGCATGACACGCGCCTATCTCGGCCTCGGCAGCAACATCGGCGACAAGGCTGCGCACTTGGCTGCAGCCGTGGAGGGGCTCGCCGGGGTGCCTGGCCTCCGGGTCGTCGCGCGGTCGGCCGACTACCGGACCCCGCCCTGGGGCGAGACCGATCAGGACTGGTTCCTGAACGGTGCGCTCGCGATCGAGGCCGACCTAGACCCCCATTCCCTGCTCGATGCCTGCCTCGGCGTCGAGCGCGACCTCGGCCGCATTCGTGAGCGCCGTTGGGGACCGCGGGTGATCGATATCGACGTGCTGCACTATGCCGGGGCTGCGGTCTCGGACGAACGCCTCGTCCTGCCGCACCGCTACGTCCGCGAGCGCGCCTTCGTGCTTGTTCCGCTGGCCGAGATCGCCCCCGATCTCGTCATCGGCGGTGAGACGGTCTCGGAGGCGCTGGCCAAGCTCGACCGAAGCGGCATCCAGCGGAACTGACGCTGGCGCGAAACGACGAAGGGCCGGGCTTTCGCCCGATCCTTCGTCGTTTCGCGCCCGTTTGGTAACGAACTACGCGTCGGCCCTCTTCTCAGTGCTCTTCGGGCGCGAGAAGCTTGTTCTCTTCTTCGTCCAGTAGGGGCACGTCGAAGTCGCGAAGCACCTTTTCGATGTCGGCCCGGCGCTTGCGCAGGATCGTGTTCAGCGAGCGCTTCCAGTCGTTCTCGCCGATCCGCACGGCCATCGCGATGCGGTAGCTCATCGGTGGCCGGTCGGGCTCCTTCAGGAGCGGGATCACGTCCATCGCCGTGCCGCTCTGCTTGGCCAGCCACCCGGCGGACGGCCCCCACAGTACGGCGGCGTCGATCTGTCCGGCCGCGAGGTCGGAGACGATCTCGGCGCCCACTGTCTGGTTCTTGCGTGACGGATCGAGCTGGTAGGGCGCGTAGGCCTTCATGGTCGAGATCAGGCCAAGATCGCCCATCCGGTTCACAGGCGGCGTCCCGGCGATCACGCCGATGCGCTTGCCCTTGAGCTTGGGATCGTCGAGCCCAGTGACCCCGGCGAGGCCGCCCTTCTTGACGAGGAGCGTGTAGGACGAACGGTAGTACGGGTTGGTGTTCTGCACGCCCTCGCTACCGAGGGCCGACCCCACGATCAGGTCGCACAGGCCGGTGCCGAGGGTGTTACGGACGAAACCGGGACCCTGCGTCAGCCAGTAATAGCGGACCTTGACCTTGAGCTCGTCGGCGATGATGCCCGCGATGCGGTTTTCGAAGCCGTCTTCCTTGCGTTCGGAGAACGGCATGTTGCCTGGATCGCCACAGACGCGAAGGACGTCTGCGGTGACGAGGTCGGGGAGATGCTGCGCATCAGCCACCCGCGCGCCTGCCAGGAACGGCAGGAGCGCGAGCGCCATGGCGGCATGGGTGCGTGCGCGGCGCATCAGCCGCCCATGCACTCCTTCTCGGCCTTCTTGGCGGCCTCGGGCTTGTCTTCCTTGTCGCCCGGGCGGACGCGGCCCATGGCGCCGGAGGCGCGGGCCTTCAGGTAGACATAGAGGTCGTCCGAGTAGCACATGACGTTCTTGTTGTCGCCGAAAGCCGGCATGACCTTCTGGTCCGAGGAGCTCACGTCCTGCTTGCCGCCGGCGAGGATGCCGATGAACTCCTCGTAGGAGAGGTGCTTGAGGGAGTCCTTCAGAGCCGGCGCATAGGTCGAGCCCATGCCGTCCGGGCCGTGGCAGACGTGGCACTCGGCGTGATAGCGGCGGTACCCGGAGTAGGTGTACCAGTCGAACTTCTTGCCGGCATCGGTGATGTGAAAGGTCGGGTGACCTTCGGCGTCGAAGTACTTGCCCTCTTCGACCTTCACTGCGGCGTCCTTCTTCAGGAGCTTGTCGTCGGGCTCGGCCGACTTGTCGGCGGTGTTCAGCGAGTTGGCGAGGGCGGGATCGGCGGGCTTGGCATCCTCAGCATGTACGGCGACCATCGAAACGGACGCTAGGGCGAGGGCGGCCAGGAACGGCCGCGTGACGGATTTGCTGAGGTAATGCAACGCTGTAATCTCCCTGAGACCTGAAGGTCATGCCGCTCTCAGGCGGCCTTTCGCGGCCTTCTTGAGGGGCATTCTAATCATAAGAATGCCGGCGCGGAAACCCGCGCCGGCATTCATTTCAAGCCGTTTCGTGCGACCGATTAGTTCGGCAGGGCGAAGACGGTGAGCTGGCCACCGAGGTTGGTGTAGCTCGAGAGGGCGGCGTAACCACCCACCGCGCCGAGGCCGGCGTTCGGGTCGGTCAAGCCGGCCGCGAGGCCGATGCCGGCCCAGCCACCGACACCCGACAGGATGCCGACGTACTGCTTGCCCTTGTGCTGGTAGGTCATCACGTTGCCGATGATGCCCGACGGGGTCTTGAACTTGTACAGTTCCTTACCCGTCTTGGAGTCGACGGCCTTCAGGTAGCCTTCGAGCGTGCCGTAGAAGACCACGTCGCCGGCGGTGGCGAGAGCACCCGACCAGACCGAGAACTGCTCGGGGTTCGACCACTTGATCTTACCCTCGACGCCGTCCCAGGCGATGAAGTTGCCCATGCCGCCATGGCTGTTCGGCGCGGGGTACATCGACAGGGTCGCACCGACGTAGGGCTGGCCCGGGGTGTAGGTCACCCGGAACGGCTCGTAGTCCATGCAGACGTGGTTGGTGGGCACGTAGAACAAGTTGGTCTTCGGCGAGAACGCAGCAGGCTGCTGGTCCTTGGTGCCGAGGGCCGCCGGGCAGATACCCTTGGAGTTGGTATCTTCACCGTTCTGCTCGGTGGAGTACTTCGACAAGACCAGCGGCCGGCCGTAGGTCTTCGACCCCTTGTCCATGTCGACTTTGGAGGCCCAGTTGACGACCGGGTCGAACTTCTCGGCGACGAGGAGTTCGCCGGTGGCGCGGTTCAGGGTGTAGCCGAAGCCGTTGCGGTCGAAGTGGGTCAGCAGCGGGGTGTCCTTACCGCCGACCTTCTGGTCGGTGAGGATCATCTCGTTGATGCCGTCGTAGTCCCACTCGTCGTGCGGGGTCATCTGGTAGACCCACTTGGCCACGCCCGTGTCCGGGTTACGCGCCCACACCGTCATCGACCAGCGGTTGTCGCCCGGACGCTGCTTGGGGTTCCAGGTCGAGGGGTTGCCCGAGCCATAGTACATCAGGTCGAGCTTGGGGTCGTAGGAGAACCAGCCCCAGGTGCAGCCGCCGCCGGTCTTCCACTGGTCGCCTTCCCAGGTCTTGGTCGAGCTATCCTTGCCGACCGGCTTGCCGAGGTGGGTGGTCTTCTCCGGGTCGACCAGCATCTGGTCGTCCGGGCCGATCGAGTAGCCGCGCCAGACCTTCTTGCCGGTCTTGGCGTCGTAGGCGGTCACGTGGCACTGCACGCCGAACTCGCCGCCCGAGATGCCGACGATGATCTTGTCCTTCACCGGCAGGACCGTGGCGGTGTTGGTCTCGCCCTTCTTCGGGTCGCCGTTCACGACCGACCAGTTGACCTTGCCGGTCTTGGCGTCGAGCGACACGACCGTGGTGTCGGCCTGGTGCAGGATGATGGCGTTGTCGGAGTAGGCCAAGCCACGGTTGACCGTGTCGCAGCACATCACCGGGATCACCGACGGGTCCTGTTTGGGCTCGTACTTCCACACGATCTTGGCCTCGTGGTCGAGGTCGAGCGCGTAGACGATGTTCGGGAAGGGGGTGTGGACGTACATCATGTTGCCGACGACGAGCGGCGAGCCCTCGTGGCCGCGCAGCACGCCGGTCGAGAAGGTCCAGGCGACCTGGAGGTTCTTGACGTTTCCGGCATTGATCTGGTCGAGCTTGGAATAGCGCGTGTTGGCGTAGTCGACCGTCTGAAGAACCTGCTCGGCGGGGTTCGCCAGGTGCTTCATCAGGTCTTCGTTCGCGAACGCCGGGCTGGCAACCGCCATGCTGGCGCCCAGGGCGAGAAGATGGACCGCTCTCATGTGTGTTCCTCCGACAAGTCTTGATGCCGACGCGGCGCGACGCAGATCGCGACGTGAAGACCTGACCTGACTCTTTGCGACAGGGATCGATATGCTTCGATAGCGGGCGGGAAATCGACGCCTTTAGGGTCGTCGAGCCAGAGACCGCCATCCCTGAGGCGGCCCCCTCGAAACCGAAGCTTGAACGAACTCTAAGAGATTTTTGAGCGTCGTCAACTCGGTTGTGCCGTCGACCATAGGGTTGTGCGCAAGTCGCCGCACCCCTCTCGTAAAGTGCTGGGCCGATGATGCAGCGCAAAATATCGTTGTGCATCGCACAATGGCGGATGCTCGTGCGAGGCTTTGCTTCGCTTTCAGAGCGAAACACATGCGCGCACAGCGGCTATCTTTTCTAGCCCCCGGTTTTTCATGCGTCCAGCGCACGGTGCGTTGCCCATTCCATCACCATCCCGTGTTGTCGCCTGCATGAGACCCGGATGCAGCGTAAAACCCGTATCGGGTTACGGATCAAAGAACCGAGCAGTGTGGTTGACGATTTCCTGCCGCTTCTGCGCGCTCTCGCCGCATCCTCGTCGATCGGTGCGCGATCGAATGCACTTTCATGCTTCCCTCGGCTGCGAGAATCGGGTGCCGGGCTGCACCGACTCCGGCACCACCATCGCGCACCTGGCCACAACACCGGGTTAGACGCTCAAAGAGGCCCGACCGGCCCAGTACTCTCGAATTCCGCGGTGTCGCCGACGAGGTCGGTGATGGAAATCGCCAAAGCCCGTCCCGTCTTCAGGCGAAGGGTGGAGTCGGGCGTCAGCCAGATCGGACGCAGGCCCGCATGGCTTCCGTGCAGGCTGCCATGCGCGGTCACCGTCGAGTCTCGCCGCTCCACGACCACTCGGTAGCGAACGCGGACGGTGCCGCAGCCCTCCGCCGAGACGGTGCCCCGCCCTGTCAGCGTCTGGAGGACTTCGTTGGGTTCGTGCATCGGATGCGACGTGCGGCCCTGGGACGTTTCGGCAAAGGCATTGCCATTTAGTCCCGGCCTCGACCCGTGTCACGGGCTCGCCGATGACGTCGCGCTACGATGTCTCTGGAGGCTGGCCGTAAGGGCCCGGGCGCGACGAAGGTTCAGGTAAGCGTCCGGACGACGATCCGCCCGCCCTCGGCCGAAAGCGCGAGGCGGCCGTGCTTGAGGTCGAGGGCCTTGCTGCCGAACAACTCGCGACGCCAGCCCTGGAGCAGCGGCACGTCGGCGTCGTCGTCGTCGGCCACCGCCTCGAGGTCGTCCACCGTGGCGATGATCTTGGGCGCGACGCCCTCGGTCTCGCACACGGCTTTCAGAAGCACCTTGAGCAATTCGACCAGCGCGCCGTTGCCGCCGCTGCGGCCGCGCCCCCGCTCGGGCAAGGCGATCTCGGCCGTGTCGCGGGCGAAACCGCGCTCGACGGCCGCGAGGATGTCCGTGCCGGTGCGCGAGCGCTCGAAGCCGGCCGGGATCGAGCGCAGGCGGCCGAGCGCCTCGACGCTGCGGGGCGCCGAGGTGGCGACGTCGATGACCGCCTCGTCCTTCAGGATGCGCCCGCGCGGCACGTTGCGCGTCTGCGCCTCGCGCTCGCGCCAGGCGGCGACCTCCATCAGCACCGCGATCTCGCGGGGCTTGCGCATCCGGCCCGACAGGCGGCGCCAGGCCTGGGCCGGGTCGGCGCGGTAGGTGTCGGGCGAGGTCAGCACCGCCATCTCCTCGTCGAGCCACTGCCCGCGGTCGTCGCGGACGAGGTCGGCGACGAGCTTCTCGTACACCGTCACCAGATGGGTTACGTCCGACAGGGCGTAGGAAAGCTGCGCGTCGGAGAGCGGTCGCCGCGACCAGTCCGTGAAGCGCGAGGACTTGTCGATCTTGGCCTTGGCCACGTCGTTGACCAGCTGCTCGTAGGACACCGAGTCGCCGTAGCCGCAGACCATCGCCGCGACCTGCGTGTCGAAGAACGGCTGCGGCAGCAGCCCGCCCATCAGCCAGATGATCTCGAGGTCCTGACGGGCGGAGTGGAACACCTTCACCACGCCTTCATCCGCCATCAGGTCGACGAAGGGCTGGAGGTCGATGCCCTCGGCCAGAGGGTCGACCAGCACGCCGGTCCCGTCCGGCGCCGCCATCTGGATCAGGCAGAGCTTGGGATAATAGGTCGTCTCACGCATGAACTCCGTGTCCACGGTGACGAAGCTCTGCGCGGCGAGGCGGTCGCAGGCTTCGCGGAGCGCCTGCGTCGTACTGATCAGATCCATGCCTCCGGCTATATCGGAGGTTTTTTGCAAAGGGGAGCCGGGTGCCGGCTTATCCGTTCTCTTGCGCCCACACTCTTGCACCGACTCTCTTGATATCTTCCGCTGCCTTCGCGTGGACGCATCCGTGCCGCGAGTGCTTCGCGTCGTCGAGCCGCAGCGGACCCGCGCCCGACTGCTTGACTTCGCCCCCCTCGCGTGAATGGTGCCGCGCTTCAATCCCAAGGTTTTGCGATGCACCGTTACCGGACCCATACCTGCGGGGCGCTCCGCCCATCCGACGTCGGCGCGTCGGTCCGTCTCTCCGGCTGGTGCCACCGCATCCGCGACCACGGCGGCGTGCTCTTCATCGACCTGCGCGACCATTACGGACTGACGCAGTGCGTGGTCGATTCGGATTCGCCGGCCTTCAAGGCGGCGAACGCCGTGCGCTCGGAATGGGTCGTTCGCCTCGACGGGCGCGTCCGCACCCGGCCGGCCGGCACCGAGAACCCCGAGCTGCCGACCGGCGCGGTCGAGGTCTACATCGACGAGCTCGAGGTGCTGGGTGCGGCCGCCGAGCTGCCGCTGCCGGTCTTCGGCGACCTGGAATACCCGGAGGAGACCCGCCTCCGTTACCGCTTCCTCGACCTGCGCCGGGAGAAGCTGCACGCCAACATCATGAAGCGCGGCGCCATCGTCGATTCGCTCCGCCGGCGCATGCGCGAGGGTGGGTTCTTCGAGTTCCAGACCCCGATCCTGACGGCGTCGTCGCCGGAGGGGGCCCGCGACTACCTCGTGCCGTCGCGCGTGCACCCGGGCAAGTTCTACGCGCTGCCGCAGGCGCCACAGCAGTTCAAGCAGCTGACGATGATCGCCGGCTTCGACCGCTACTTCCAGATCGCACCCTGTTTCCGCGACGAGGACGCCCGCGCGGACCGCTCGCCGGGCGAGTTCTACCAGCTCGACATCGAGATGAGCTTCGTCACCCAGGAGGACGTGTTCCAGGCGGTGGAGCCGGTGCTGCACGGGGTGTTCAAGGAGTTCGCCGGCGAAAAGCGCGTCACCGACGTGTTCCCGCGCATCACCTACGCCGACGCGATGCTCAAGTACGGCGTCGACAAGCCCGACCTGCGCAATCCGCTGCTGATCGCCGACGTGACGGAGGAGTTCGCCGACGACGCGGTGGAGTTCAAGGCGTTCAAGGGCGTGATCAAGTCCGGCGGCGTGGTCCGCGCGATCCCGGCCACGGGCGCCGCGACGCAGCCGCGCTCGTTCTTCGACAAGCTCAACGACTTCGCCCGCGCTGAGGGCGCGCCCGGCCTCGGCTACGTCGTGTTCGAGGAGGTCGACGGCACCTTGGCCGGCAAGGGGCCGATCGCCAAGTTCATCCCCGCACCGATCCTGACGCGGATCGCCGAGAAGACCGGGACGAAGGCCGGCGACGCGGTGTTCTTCTCCGCCGGCACCGAGGCCAAGGCGGCGGCGCTCGCCGGCAAGGCCCGCATCCGCATCGGCGACGACCTCGGCCTGTCCGACAAGGACCAGTTCGCGTTCTGCTGGATCACCGACTTCCCGATGTTCGAGTGGAATGAGGACGAGAAGCACATCGATTTCTCCCACAACCCGTTCTCGATGCCGAACTTCGACCACGACGCCTTCCTGGCGCTGGGCGAGGGCGACGACGCCAAGATCCTCGACATCAAGGCGTTCCAGTACGACATCGTCTGCAACGGCATCGAGCTGTCGTCGGGCGCGATCCGGAACCACAAGCCCGAGATCATGGAGAAGGCCTTCGCCATCGCCGGCTACGGCAAGGATGTGCTCGAAGCCAAGTTCGGCGGCATGCTCAACGCGCTTCGCCTCGGCGCCCCGCCGCACGGCGGCATCGCACCGGGTGTCGATCGCATCGTGATGCTGCTCTGCGAGGAGCCGAACATCCGCGAGGTCGTGCTGTTCCCGATGAACCAGCGCGCCGAGGACCTGATGATGGGCGCCCCCTCCGAGGCGACGCCGAAGCAGCTCCGCGAGCTGCACATCCGCCTGAACCTGCCCGAGAAGAAGGCGTGACGCGACGCGTTCCTTCCTCCCCCCTCCCCCGCAGAGGGGGGCGGGAGACGCGCGTCCTGCATGGAGCCCGCTAGGTGGCGAGCCTCGTCGCGGTCGTCGTCGCGCATGACAGCGCCGAGGCCCTGCCGGCCTGCCTCTCGGCGCTCGCGGCCGAGCACGTCCCGGCGATCGTCGTCGACAACGCCAGCCGCGACCGCTCTGTGGAGATCGCCGAAGCCGCGGGCGCACAGATGATCCGCAATGGCCGCAACGAGGGCTACGGCCGCGCCAACACCCGCGGGATCCGTGCCGCCGCGCAGGCCCGCTACGTCCTGATCCTCAACCCCGACGTCACCCTTCGGCCGGGCGCGGCCGACGCCCTGCTCGCTGCCGCCGAACGCTGGCCGGAAGCCGGGCTCTTCGCCCCGCGGATCGTCGAGCCGGACGGCCGGTTCTTCTACCAGCCGCGCTCGTTGCTGGCGCCCTACCTAACCAACCCGAGTGGGCGCCGAGACCTGCCCTCGGGCGACGCCTGCGCGCCGTTCCTGTCCGGCGCCTGCCTGATGATCGAGCGTGGGTTCTTTCTGTCGCTCGGCGGCTTCGACGAACGGATCTTCCTGTTCTACGAGGACGACGACCTCTGCCGCCGCGTCGCCGACGCGGGACGAGCACTCGTCCACGTGCATGGTGCCGAGGTCCTGCACGGGCGCGGGCGCTCCTCGGCGCCCGAGCGCGGACGGGTGTTCCGCACCCGCTGGCACCAGGCGTGGTCGCGCGCCTACGTCGCCCGCAAATACGGTCTCGCCGACCCCATCCTCCCTAGCCTCGTCGCCAACGTTCTCAAGGCGTTTCTGTCCGTGCTGATCCTGCGACGCTCAGGCTTTGAGCGCTACGGCGGATCGGCCGCCGGCGCCTGGGCCGCGCTCATGGGGCACACCGCGCTGGCTCGCGAGGGCCTCGAATGAGCCGCGCGCCGACCGTCGCCGAGGCATTGGCGCGCCCGCATAACGGCTTCTCCGGGCTTCGCCTGGTGCTGGCGGTCGCGGTAGTGGTCTCGCACGCCTTCAGCGTCACCAGCGGCAACGCCCTCGACGAGCCGCTTGCGCGCGCGACCGGCTTCACCCTCGGCGAGCATGCCGTGAACGGCTTCTTCGCCGTGTCGGGCTTCCTCGTGGCGATGAGCTTCGACCGGCGCGGCCTCGTCGATTACCTGATCTCGCGGACCCTGCGCATCCTGCCCGGCCTCGTCGCGGCGACGCTGGTCGTCGCCCTCGTGCTCGGCGCCGCGATGAGCACGCTGCCCCTCGTCGAGTACCTTCGCGACGGCGGCGTCTGGCGCTTCGTCCGCGGCACGCTGACGACCTTCAAAAGCAACGCGTCGCTGCCGGGCGTCTTCACCGACAACCCGTATCGCAGCCCGCTCGGCACGGTCTGGACCCTGAAATACGAGGTGCTCTGCTATCTCGGCGTCGTCGGCGCCGGGCTGCTCGGGGCGTTGCGTTCACGCTGGATCGCGCCCCTCGTCGTCGCCGGCTTCGCGCTGGCGCTGCTCGTCGCCGACGCGACGCGGCCCGACCTGCCCAAGGGCCTCGAGACGGCCCTGCGCCTGCCGCTGATCTTCGCCGTCGGCGCGGCGCTCTACACCGCGCGGGAGGTCGTTCGCCTGTCGGTGGTGCCCGTGGCGATCCTGGGCCTCGCCTGCCTCCTGGTGCGACACGGGCCGTTCTACCGGGCGCTGCTGTTCGTCGCGGAAGGCTACGGCACGATTTGGCTCGGCCTGTCGCCGTGGCTCGCCCGCAAGGTCTTCGACCCGAAGGCCGACCTGTCCTACGGAATCTACCTTTACGGCTGGCCGGTGCAGCAGAGCCTGCACGCGCTTTGGCCCGGAATCTCCGCGCTGCCGCTGCTGCTGCCGGCGCTGGCGCTCACGTTTCCCGTGGCGACGGCCTCCTGGTACGCGATCGAGCGCCCGGCGCTGCGGCTGAAGACGCGGACCCTGGGGCGGCGGACGCTCGGCACCATCGAGCCGGCGGGCCCGTGAGCGGGCAGGCCCCGCGTCGCCTCCCGCCGCTCGCAGCGCTCGACCACGCGGCCCGACTGCTCGCCGAGCACGGGTTCAATGTCGTCGCGCGGAACGAGCGCGGCGACAGCCTGTACCTGCAGCGCGAAGGATGCGCCTTCGCCCTGCGGCTGTCGAACCACGCCCGGACGACCAAGCAGCGGCAGCGCCGCACCGACGTGCTCGCGAGCCTCGTGGTCCGCGACGCCCGCAGCTCCGAGCAAGTCGCGGCCCTGGTGGCCGGTACGTTGCGCGACTTCGACCTCGCGCGCGGCCGACGGGAGGCTCAGGCCTCCGGGGCAGCTTCGGATTCGGGCGCGGCATCCCGGAAATAGGGCTCCACCGGGCCCTTGAGCTTCACCGTCATCGGGTTTCCGGCGCGGTCGAGCGTCTTGCCGGCGCTCAGCCGAACCCAGCCCTCGCTGACGCAATATTCCTCGACGTTGGTCTTCTCGACGCCCTTGAAGCGGATGCCGATGCCGCGTTCCAGAACGGTCTCGTCGTAGAACGGGCTGTTCGGGTTCACGGCGAGGCGGTCGGGAGGCGTCTGTGACATCGGGCGGACCTTCGGCGAAGACTTACAACGGGCGCGCTTGCGAGGACGGCCTCGCGAAGACGATCGGCCCGCGGGTAAGGGATTCAGGCAGGCGGCGCAACGGCGCGGGCGGCTTCGACCAGCTCGGGGATGCGCCCGCTCTGGAGAAGCGGCACCAGGCGCGCCACCGTGGCGTGCGGCAGGTCCCACCAGGCGCAGGCGACGAGGTCCGCGACCATCGCCTCGTCGAAGCGGGTTCGCACCACCCGCGCCGGGTTGCCGGCGACGACCGCGTAGGGCGGCACGTCGCGGGCGACGACAGCGCGTGCCGCCACCACCGCGCCGTGGCCGACCGTGACGCCCGACAGGATCATGCAGCCTGAGCCGAGCCAGACGTCGTGCCCGATCGACACGTCCCCGCGCGAGGCGTGGTAGTCGGCCGGCGCGTCGGCCTCGGGCCAGAGCCCGCGCATCGCCGCGAACGGATAGGTCGAGGCCCAGTCGAGCCGGTGGTCGCCGCCGAGCAGGATCTCGACCTTGTCGGCGATGGAACAATAGCGGCCGATCGTCAGCCTCCGGCCGGATTCGGCGAAACGCACCTTCGGCCGCCCGTAGGAATAGGCACCGATGGAGAATCCGTAGGCGCGCACCAGCTTTTCCAGGTGGATTCGCGTCTCGTTGTTCGGGTTGCGCCCGCTGCGCAGCCGGTGCAACAGGGCCTTCATGTGGAGGGGGTCGATGCCGGAGGGCGCACCCGCCTGATCGAGGGAGAATGGGCCATGGGCGACAACATGTCCGAGGATCTCAAGTCGGGGGCTCTCGTCTACCACCGCCTTCCGCGGCCCGGAAAGCTCGAGATCCAGGCGACGAAGCCGCTGGGCAACCAGCGCGACCTGGCGCTCGCCTATTCGCCCGGCGTCGCCGCCGCCTGCGAGGCCATCGCCGCCGACCCGCAGGAGGCCGCGACCCTCACGATCCGCCAGAACCTCGTGGCGGTGCTCACCAACGGCACCGCGGTGCTCGGCCTCGGCAACATCGGCCCGCTGGCGTCCAAGCCGGTGATGGAGGGCAAGGCCGTCCTGTTCAAGAAGTTCGCCGGCATCGACGTGTTCGATATCGAGGTCGACCAGCTCGACGTGGCCAAGCTCGTCGATGTCGTGTGTTCGCTCGAGCCGACCTTCGGCGGCATCAACCTCGAGGACATCAAGGCGCCGGAGTGCTTCGAGGTCGAGGAGCAGTGCCGCGCCCGGATGAACATCCCGGTCTTCCACGACGACCAGCACGGCACCGCGATCATCGTCGCGGCCGCCGTCCTCAACGCGCTGGAACTCGCCGGCAAGCAGCTGTCGGACGTCCGCATCGTCACCTCGGGCGCGGGCGCGGCGGCTCTGGCCTGCCTCAACCTGTTGGTCTCGCTCGGAGCGACGCGGGAGAACATCACGGTCACCGACATCAAGGGCGTGGTCTACAAGGGCCGCACCGAGCTGATGGACCGGTGGAAGGACATCTACGCGCAGGAGACCGAGGCGCGGACGCTGGCCGAGGTGATCCCCGGCGCCGACGTGTTCATCGGCCTCTCTGCCGGGGGCGTGCTCAAGCCCGAGTACCTCGAGAAGATGGCCGAGAAGCCGCTGATCATGGCTTTGGCCAATCCCTATCCCGAGATCATGCCCGACCTCGCGCAGGAGAAGCGCCCCGACGCGATGATCTGCACCGGGCGCTCGGATTTCCCGAACCAGGTCAACAACGTCTTGTGCTTTCCCTACATCTTCCGCGGCGCGCTTGATGTCGGCGCGCGCTCGATCAACGAGGAGATGAAGAAGGCGGCGGTGAAGGCGATCGCGGCGCTCGCCCGCGAGACGCCCTCCGACGTGGTCGCCCGCGCCTATGGCGGCGAGGCGCGCCCGTTCGGGCCGCGCTCGCTGATCCCGAGCCCCTTCGACCCGCGGCTGATCCTGCGCATCGCGCCAGCCGTCGCGCAGGCGGCGATGGATTCCGGCGTCGCCGGCCGCCCGGTAGAGGACATCACGGCCTACGCCGAGTCCCTCGACCGGTTCGTGCACCGCTCGGGCTTCATCATGAAGCCGCTGTTCTCGAAGGCGAAGGAGAACCCGAAGCGCGTCATCTACGCCGAGGGCGAGGACGAGCGCGTTCTGCGCGCGGTCCAGGCCATCGTCGAGGACGGCGTCGCAAAACCGATCCTCGTCGGCCGGCCGCGGGTGGTCGAGACCCGGCTCAAGCGCTTCGGCCTGTCGATCCAGGAGGGCCGCGACTTCGAGCTGATCGATCCGGAGGACGATCCACGCTACCGCTCCTACGTCCAGACCTACCTCGACATCGCCGGCCGGCGCGGCATCACGCCGGACGCCGCCCGCACTCTGGTGCGCACCAACACCACGATCATCGGCGCCATCGCCGTGCGCCGCGGCGAGGCCGACGCGCTGATCTGCGGGCTGGAAGGCCGGTTCGAGACCCGCCTGCGCATCATCCGCGACGTCATCGGGCTCTTGCCCGGCGTGACGCAATGCGCCGCGATGAGTCTGATCGTTACCAAGAAGGGCGCCTACTTCCTCGCCGACACGCATGTGCGCCAGGACCCGAGCGCCGAGGAGATCGCCGAGCTCGCCGTCGCCTGCGCCGGGCACGTCACGCGCTTCGGCATCACCCCGAAGATCGCGCTGCTGAGCCATTCCGACTTCGGCCAGTCCGACACGCCCTCGGCGATGAAGATGCGGGCCGCCCTCGGTCTGATCCACGAGCGCGCGCCCGACCTCCAGGTCGACGGCGAGATGCAGGCGGATTCCGCCCTCTCGGAGATCGTTCGCGACCGGGTGCTGCCCGGCTCGCCGCTGAAGGGCGCGGCCAACGTGCTGATCTTCCCGAACCTGGATGCGGCCAACATCGCCTACCAGTTCGCCAAGGTGCTGGCCGACGCCCTCCCCGTCGGCCCGCTGCTGATCGGCCCGGCCAAGCCCGCCCACATCCTCACACCGTCGGTGACGGCGCGGGGTATCGTCAACGTCACCACCGCCGCGGTGGTGGAGGCGCAGGCGGGCGACGAGCAGAAGCTCGACTCGGCCGAGCCCGGCGTCGGGATGATCTCGGAGTAACCGGCGCGAGCCTGGCAATCCCCTTGCATCGTCCGGTCCCACCGAAACCGTGTGGGCCGAGACGATGTGCCAGGGTGACGATCCGAACTGCGCGGCGTTCGCCGAGCATCGCCGCCGCTTCCTCGGGGATCTCGCGCCCGAACGCCGCGCCTTCCTGAAGAGCGGGTTCGTCGCGACGGGCGGCGCGGTCGCCCTTGCCGCCGGTGGCCTGTCGCTGGTCACGCCGGCCCTCGCTCAGACCAGTGCGGGCCGCGGGCCGCGGCAGGCGACGCACCAGATGCTGCCGGCCAACGCCGACACGGTGCATTGGGGCTATTTCAGCAAGAACCTGAAACCGCAGGTCGAGATCGCGTCGGGCGATTTCGTCACGATCGAGACGCTGACGCACCAGGCCAGCGACGATTCCGAGCGGATGATCCAGGGCGATCCGGGCGCCGAGAGCGTCTACCTCTGGACCAAGGACAAGAAAGGCGTCGCGCGGCGTGGCGCAGGCCCCGACGATGCCAAGCTCGGTCCCGGCGGCGGCCTGGGCGTCCACATCTGCACCGGCCCGGTGGCGATCCGCGGCGCGGAGCCCGGCGACGTGCTGGAGGTCCGCATCCTCGACGTCACGCCGCGCCCTTGCGCCAACCCGAAGTTCAAGGGCCTCGCCTTCGGAAGCAACGCCGCCGCCTGGTGGGGCTACCACTACAAGGACCTTCTGACGGGCGAAAAGCCGCGCGAGGTCGTGACCATCTACGAGGTCGACGCGACCGGGACGCGCGATTGGGCGAAGGCCGTCTACAGCTTTCGCTGGCCGGGCGTGACCGATCCGAACGGGATCGCCCATCCGACGATCGACTATCCAGGCCTGCTGGTCGACCACACCAAGACCGACCGGAACTTCGATGTCTTGAAGGGCATCCGCGTGCCGATCCGACCGCATTTCGGCACAATGGGCTTGGCGCCCGCGGAAGCCGACATGGTGAACTCCATTCCGCCGAGCTACACCGGCGGCAACATCGACAACTGGCGCATCGGCAAGGGCGCGACGATGTACTATCCGGTCGCCGTGCCGGGTGCGCTGTTCTCAGTCGGCGACCCGCATGCGAGCCAGGGCGATTCCGAACTCTGCGGCACCGCGATCGAGTGCTCGCTCACCGGCACGTTCCAGTTCGTGCTGCACAAGAAGCAGGACCTTGCCGGTACAGCCCTCGAAAGCCTCGACTTTCCGATGATCGAGACCAGGGACGAGTGGGTACTCTCCGGCTTCAGCTATCCGAACTATCTCAAGGACCTCGGCGCCGGCGCACAGGAAGCCATCTTCCAGAAATCCTCGATCGACCTCGCCATGCGCGACGCCTTCCGCAAGATGCGGCAGTTCCTGATGCACGCGAAGGGGCTGACGGAGGACGAGGCGATCTCGCTGATGTCGATCGCAGTCGATTTCGGCATCACCCAGGTGGTGGACGGCAACTGGGGCGTCCACGCGATCGTCAAGAAGGCGATCTTCGCCGAGCGGACGGCTTGAACGGCTGCGCGGCGCTCACGCCGCGCATCTACCGGCGCGTCACCCGACGCGGACGCGCCCTTCGAGCCCAACGATGCGGCCGAGGCCGCGGACGCGGTTGAGCAGGCGGTCGCCATTCAAAGCGTCCCACTCGGGCGGCAGACTCAGTATGACGCGGCCGTCCTCGATCTTGAGCGGCATGCGGCGCAGGGCGCCCTCCATCCCGGCGGTCATCGGAAACGCGACCCGCAGCAGGGCGCCGATGAGGCGGGCCCGCTCGAACAGGCGCGGACCGGCGAGCGCACGCAGCATCGGGTTGGCCTTCTCCGGTGCGACGCCCTCGTGGCGGAAGTAGATCGCCAGGGCAAGGAAGCCGCGGCCGGGATGGTCGATGCCGACGAAGGCCGCGTTCTGGATGATCGCAATGCTCTGCTCGCCGCGGTAGTCGGGATGCGCCCGCCAGCCGATGTCGGACAGGAGGCAGGCGGCATGCCGCAGCCGGCGCTCGTCGGCGGTCTCCGGTCCGTCGAGCGCCGCCACGAACCGGTCGGTCCAGGCGATCAGCTCGTCTGCGTGGCGCGGCGAGCGCGCGCGAAGCTGGTTCAGCTCGGCGCAGGAGGCGAGCAGCGGATCGAGCGCGCGGGTGTCGCGGTCGACCTGCTCGTAGAGCAGGCCCTCGCGCACGCCGGAGGCCGAGATCGCGACCTCGCGCGGCCGGCCGACGCGGATGATCTCCTCCAGCACCACGGCCCCGTAGGCGAGCAGCGGGCGGCGCGCTTCCGAAATCGCCTCGACGTCCTGCAGCGTCGCCGCGTCGGATTGCTCGACCACCTGAAGGAAGCTCAGCTCGTCAGTCGGCTCGACGGTGTAGCCATGCATCACGTGGACGGGATATTGGCGCGCGGCCTGATGCAGGCGGGCGAGCGCCCGCCAGGTGCCGCCGACGGCGTAGAAGGTGCGCCCGCGGAGCGTCTCCAGCTGCGGCGCGGCCTTCTTCATGTGCTCGCGCACGATCTTGCCGGCCTTCTTCAGCGAGCCGCCCGAGAGGTCCTGCAGCGCGAGCCCGCCGAGCGGCATCGTCACGCCCTGCCCGACCACCGCGCCGCGCACGTCCACGAGTTCCAGCGAGCCGCCGCCGAGGTCGCCGACCACGCCGTCCGGCGCATGGAAGCCCGACACCACGCCGAGCGCCGACAGCTCGGCCTCGCGCCGGCCGGACAGGAGCTCGATGCGGGTGCCGCAGGCGGCTTCCGCCGCCTCGAGGAAGGCGGGGCCGTTCGAGGCGTCGCGGGCAGCCGCGGTGGCGAGCACGAAGAGGCGCCCGACCCGCATCGTCTCGCAGAGCACGCGGAAGCGCGCGAGTGCGGCCAGCGCCCGGCGCACCGCCTCGTCGTTGAGGCGGCCGGTGGTGAGGACGTTGCGGCCCAGCCCGCACAGGACCTTCTCGTTGTAGAGCGGCGTCGGCGCCCGGCTCAGGCCGTCATAGGCCACGAGGCGGACCGAGTTCGAACCGATGTCGATGATCGCGACGGGCGCGTTGACCAAGGCCGGCTCCCGGTCGGCGGAATGGGCGAGCGTGAGGTTGGCGCGATGGGGACCCAAGCAACGACCTCGCTGTATGATACCGACCGGCTGCGTCGAACGCACGTCTGACCGATCCGGCGGCACGATCCGCGCCGCCCGATCCATGTATCCGTCCGGCGGCCGGACGATCAGCCCCGCTGTGCGCGACGGCTGAGGGCCCGCGGACTCGACTTCTTCGACGACTTGCCGCGGCCGGACAGGCTCGGGTTCGTCATGAAGTACTTGTGCGCGTTGAACGGTTCCTCGCCATCGGCGGGGTGGATACGCTCGGCGCCGCCGGATGCCAGTACACGCCAGCTCTGGCGGTTGTCGAGGAGGTTGGCCAGCATGATCTGGTCGAGAACCTGTTGATGGACCGTCGGGTTGCTGATCGGCAGCAGGGACTCGACGCGGCGGTCGAGGTTGCGGCTCATCAGGTCGGCCGAGGAGATGTAGACCGTCGCCTTCGGGTGGGGCAGCCCGACGCCGTTGCCGAAGGCGTAGATGCGCCCGTGCTCCAGGAAGCGCCCGACGATCGACTTGACGCGGATCGTCTCAGAGAGGCCCGGAACGCCCGGCCGCAGGCAGCAGATGCCGCGGACGACGCAGTCGATCTGCACGCCCTCCTGAGAGGCGTCGTAGAGCGCATCGATCACCTGCGCGTCGACGAGCGAGTTGCACTTGATCCAGATCGCAGCCGGGCGCCCGGCCTTGGCATGCGCCGCCTCCGCCTCGATGTCGGCGAGCAGCCGCGCCTTGGCGGTGAGCGGCGAGACCGACATCCGCTCCAGCTGCGCCGGCTCGGCGTAGCCGGTGATGAAGTTGAAGATCCGCGACACGTCGCGCGCCACCGCCGGGTCGGCGGTGAAGAACGACAGGTCGGTGTAGATGCGCGCGGTGATCGGGTGATAGTTGCCGGTGCCGACATGGCAGTAGGTGACGAGCTTGTCGCCCTCGCGCCGCACCACCATCGACAGCTTGGCGTGGGTCTTCAGCTCGACGAAGCCGAACACCACCTGCGCGCCGGCCTTCTCGAGGTTGCGCGCCCAGCGGATGTTGGCCTCTTCGTCGAAGCGCGCCTTCAGCTCGACCAAAGCCGTCACCGACTTGCCGAGCTCGGCCGCCTCCGCCAGCGCCGCGACGATCGGCGAGTTGGAGGAGGTGCGATACAGCGTCTGCTTGATCGCCACGACGTTCGGGTCGCGGGCGGCCTGCGCCAGGAACTGCACCACCGAATCGAACGACTCGTAGGGGTGGTGGACGCAGAAATCCTTCTGGCGGATCGCCGCGAACACGTCGCCGCCGCTCTCGCGGATGCGCTCCGGGAAGCGTGGGTTGTAGGGCTTGAACTTGAGGTCGGGACGGTCGATCCCGACGATCTGCGACAGTTCGTTCAGCGCCAGCATGCCCTCGACGATGAAGATCGCGTCCGCGCCGATCTCAAGCTCGTCGCAGACGAAGCTGCGCAGGTCCTCCGGCATGCCGGATTCGACCTCGAGGCGGATGACGATGCCGCGGCGGCGCTGCTTCAGCGCGGTCTCGAAATGCAGGACGAGGTCCTCGGCCTCCTCCTCGATCTCGAGATCCGAATCGCGGATCACCCGGAAGGCGCCCTGCCCCTTCACGAGGTAGCCCGGGAACAGCCGCCCGGTGAACAGCACGATCACCTGCTCGATGGCGATGAAGCGCGCGACCGTGTCGTCCTCGATCGCCGGTAGGCGCACGAACCGGTCGAGCACGCCGGGCATGCGGATCAGTGCGCGCAGCACCCGCCCGTCGCGCGGCCGCGTCAACATCAGCGCGATGGTCGTGCCGAGGTTGGGGATGAACGGGAACGTGTGGGCGATCGCCAGCGGTGTCAGCACCGGGAAGACGTGGTTGAGGAAGTACTCCTCCAGCCACGCCGCGTGCTCCGGCCGCAGCGCGTCGGGCTCGACGAGGGCGACGACGCCGTCGAGCTCCTCGCGCAAAGCCCGCCAGCGCGCCTGCTGGTCCTCGGCGAGCTTGGAGACGCCGGTGCCGATGCGGGCGAGCTGCTCGGACGGCGACAGGCCGTCCTGCGACGGCAGCGTCAGCCCGGCGCGGACCTGATCGATCAGGCCGGCGACGCGCACCATGAAGAACTCGTCGAGGTTGTTGGCCGAGATCGAGAGGAAGCGCAGCTTTTCCAGCAGGGGATGCGAGGTGTTGGCCGCCTCCTCCAGCACGCGCCGGTTGAACTGCAGCCAGGACAGCTCGCGGTTGACGAAGCGCTCGGGCGAGTTCCGCAGGGCGCGGCCGGCTTCGAGGATAGTCTCGCGCGCCGCCTTGTCGTCGTCGGCCTTGGGCGGCTCGGGGATCTCGGCAGCGGTCGGCCAATCGTCGCCGGCGGTGTCGGAGGCTGCGGCCCGGCGCGGGGCGCGGGCGGGCGGCGCGCGCCGTACGGTGCGCTTGGGCGTCGCCTCGTCGCCGGCCTCGACGACGTCGTCCGTCCGGTCGCGATCGAGGGCGTCCACGTTCGATTCGATATCCGACAACCCTGCCACTCCTCACCTGCCGCCTGTCGCGGCGTCCCTAACATGGGTGGTCCGCCGGAATGCGACATTGCCGTGACGGTCGGCACGCGACCCTCGCATCCGAAGCGCGCCGACCGCCGCCCATGCGTGGCGATCAGTCGTCCTCGCCGTCCTCTTCGTCGTCCTCGCCGCCTTCGGCGATGCCAAGGCGTTCGAGCACCGCCAGCGCCAGCGGCCGGGTGATGCGGCGACCGCGGCCGAGGGCGTCGCGATCGAGTTCGGCCACCACCTCCCGCGCCCGCCCGAGCGAGCGGTCGATGCGGAGCGCCAGGGCGTCGATCACACGCAGATCCACAACCAGTTGCCGATCTACAAACAGCTTCACCATCACCGCGCGGAGCAGGGCGTCGTCGGGCTCGCGGATCGCCACGCCCGGCGCGAGCCGAAGGCGCGAGCGCAGGTCCGCAACGGTCAGCCCGATCTGGTCGATCGCCGCGCCGCTGGTCAGCAGCACCGGGCATTTGCGCTCCCGGGCGAGGTTGAGCAGGTGGAACAGGGCCGCCTCGTCGCGGCCGGGGCGGTCGATGTCCTCGATCACCAGGGCGCCGTTCGAGACGCAGTGGGTCACCGCCTCCGCCGTGACGTCGGCGGCCGACACGGTCCAGGCATGAGCCCGCGTCGCCCAGATCGAGGCGAGATGGCTCTTGCCGCTTCCGGGCGGCCCGGTGAGGACCAGCACGGTGTCCGGCCAATCGGGCCAGGCCTCGATCGACGCGTAGGCGGCCTCGTTGGCCGTGCCGACCAGGAAATCCTCGCGGCCGTAGCGCGGATCGAGCGGAAGGTCGAAGGCCAGTTGCTTCGGGGGGGCGTTCTCGCGCATGCGGCGTCCAGGGTGACCCTGCCGGCCCGACAGTCAAGCGTCCCGCTCAGGCCCGCGGCACCTCGATCAGCACCGGCTGCTCGGCATGGTAGAGCCGGCTCTGCAGGTAGCGCGAGAGCGCGAAGCGCACGAGGACGCCGATCGAGGCCGCCACCGGCACCGCCAGGAGCAACCCGAGGAACCCGAACAGCGAGCCGAAGGCGAGCAGCGCGAACATCAGCCAAACCGGATGCAGGCCGACCGATTCGCCGACGAGCTTGGGCGCGATCACGTTGCCCTCCAGGAACTGGCCGACCAGGAACACCCCGACCGTCAGCCCGAGATGCAGCCAGTCCGAGCCGGGCCAGAACTGAACCAGCGCGACGCCGACCGAGAGCAGGAAGCCCGTCAGCGTGCCCACGTAGGGAATGAAGGTGAGGAAGCCCGCGATCAGGCCGATCAGGACGCCGAAGTTCAGGCCGACGAGCCACAGGCCGAGCGCGTAGAAGGTGCCGAGGATCAGGCAGACCAGCGTCTGCCCGCGCACGAAGCCGATGATCGCGCGGTCGATCTGCGCCGCGAGCCGGCGCACCGTCGCGCGGTGGCGCGGCGGCACCCAGGTGTCGAGCGTGGCGATCATCCGGTCCCAGTCGATCAGGATGTAGAAGGCGACCACCGGCGTCACCACCAGCAGCGAGACCAGCGAGATCACCGCCTGCGAGCCGGACCAGATCGACTTGAGGAAGGCGAGCAGCCACGCGCCGCCCTGGGTCGCGAGCGTCCCCACCGAGGCTTGCAGCTCGTTGACCACGTCGGCGCCGCCGAGCCGCTGCAGCACCGGGCCAGCGCGCTCGGCGATGATGCCCTGCAGCCGCCCGATCATGCCGGGCAGGCTGTTGACCAGGGCCGCGACCTGGTTGGCGGCGAGCGGCACCACGATCAGCAGCGAGACGATCAGGCCGGCGACGAACATCGCCAGGATCAGCAGGCTCGCCGTCAGGCGTCCGAGGCCGAGGCGTTCGAGGCGGTCGGCCAGGGGGTCGAGCAGGTAGGCCAGCGCGATCCCGGCGACGAACGGCAGCATCACCTCGCGCAGCAGGTAGACGACGATTCCGAGGGCGACGAGCACCGCCAGACCGATCACAGCCCTCGCGCGCATCGACGCCCTCCCCACCCGACAGAGCGGAGACAGTGGGAAGGCGTCTCCGCACGGTCAAGGCTGCCGGCGGCGCCGACGGGGCACGGAACCGATCCGGGTGGGTCGTTTTCTTGTGAGCCGACGGGTTCGGTCGGCGCGAAACTCGGCTAAAGCATCCGCGGACCACAGGAACGGGACGCCGATGACGGCCGAGACCACGAACGGGCTGACCTACGCGCATGCGGGCGTCGACATCGACGCCGGGAACGCGATGGTCGAGACGATCAAACCGCTGGTGCGCGCGACGCGCCGGCCCGGCGCCGACGCCGAGATCGGCGGGTTCGGCGGCCTGTTCGACCTGAAAGCCGCGGGCTTCAAGGATCCGATCCTGGTCGCCGCCAACGACGGCGTCGGCACCAAGGTGAAGATCGCGATCGAGACCGGCCGGCACGACACGATCGGCATCGACCTCGTGGCGATGTGCGTCAACGACATCATCGTCCAGGGCGCCGAACCGCTGTTCTTCCTCGACTACTACGCCACCGGCAAGCTGGTGCCGGGCGTCGGCGCCGACATCGTCCGCGGCATCGCCGAGGGCTGCCGGCAGGCCGGCTGCGCGCTGATCGGCGGCGAGACGGCGGAGATGCCGGGCCTCTACGACGGCGCCGACTACGACCTCGCCGGCTTCTCGGTCGGCGCGGCCGAGCGCGGCACGCTGTTGCCGAAGCCCGGTATCCGCGCCGGCGACGTGGTGCTCGGCCTCCCCTCCTCCGGGGTGCACTCGAACGGGTTCTCGCTCGTCCGCCGCATCGTCGCGCGCACCGGCCTCAACTGGGACGCGGCCGCGCCCTTCGCCACCGGCAAGACGCTGGGCGAGGCGTTGCTCGAGCCGACGCAGATCTACGTGAAGCCGCTGCTCGCGGTGCTGAAGGCCACGGACGGGATCAAGGCGCTCGCCCACATCACAGGCGGCGGCTTCCTGGACAACCTGCCCCGCGTTCTGCCCGACGACGTCGGCATCGCGATCGACCTCGACGCGGTGCGCCCGCCGCCGGTCTTCGGCTGGTTGGCGCGCGAGGGCGGCGTCGCCGAGTCGGAGATGCTGCGCACTTTCAACTGCGGCGTCGGCATGGTGCTCGTCGTCGCGAAGGATCGCGCCGAAGCGGTGTCGAAGGCGCTCGGCGAGGCCGGCGAGGCGCCGGTGCGGCTCGGCGCCATCACCGCCCGCGGCGCGGAGCCCGTGACCTTCACCGGCCGCCTCGCGCTCTGATGGCGACGAAGCCGAAGACCCGCGTCGCGATCCTGATCTCGGGCCGCGGCTCGAACATGGTCTCGCTGATCGAGGCGGCGAAGGCGCCGGGCTATCCGGCCGAGATCGTGCTGGTGCTCTCGAACCGGCCGGACGCCGCCGGCCTCGCTCACGCCCGGTCCGTCGGCATCCCCGCGCACGCCATCGACCACAGGGCCTTCCCCGACCGGGCGACCTTCGACGCCGCCCTCGATGCGGAGCTGCGCGCTGCCGGGGTCGAGCTGGTGTGCCTAGCGGGCTTCATGCGCGTCTTCTCCGCCGGCTTCGTCGAGGCCTGGGCCGGACGAATAATCAACATCCATCCCTCCCTGCTGCCGCTGTTCAAGGGCACGCACACCCACGCGCAGGCGCTCTCCGCCGGCGTCCGCCTCCACGGCTGCACGGTGCATTACGTGGTGCCGGAACTCGATGCCGGCCCGATCGTGGCGCAGGCGGCGGTGCCGGTGCGCGCCGGCGACGACCCCGACAGCTTGGCCGCGCGGGTGATCGTGCAGGAGCATCGCCTCTACCCCGCGGCGCTCGCCCTGGTGGCAGGCGGCGGGGCGCGGCTGCAGGGCGATCGCGTGGTGATCGAGGACGACGGTGCTGCCGCCGACGCGGCCCTGTTGAGCCTCTGAACCGCTCTTCCCTCCCGGCTTCTGCGAGGGAGGGAGAATGTGCGTTCGATCGTCAGACCGGGCGCTGCAGCTTGCACGCGTCGAGGGCGTTCAGCGCCTTGGCGCGGGCGGAATCGTTGAAGTAGCCGGTGGCGCGGTAGGACTCGATCTCGGACTCGTCGAGCGAGCGCATGGTCTGCTTCGCGTAGCAGCCGCAGGGACGCTCCAGCGAGGCTTCCGGCGCGCTGGTGAGGCGGGCCTGCACCACGGCGCAGGCGTGGCGCACGCGGCCTTCGAGGTTCGCCTTCGGCGCCGTGCGCAGCGCCGGATCGGGCTGGTACTGCTCGAACGGCGCAGAGGAGCCGCTGGCGAGGGCGGCGGTCGCGGCGAGCGAGAGCAGGCCGGCGGCGATCAGGGACAGGCGGCGGGTCGTCATGGCAGGTCCGTTGGCGAGATCGGGAAATCCGATGCCGTTGGACTCTTTGGCCGCACGCTTCGTCAATGGCGGTGCGGCCACACCGCCCCCCATTCCGGGCGGTGTGGCATTCGACAGGGTCGAAGGCGTCGCCGGTGTGCTCCGGCGACCACCCTCGGCCGAGATGTCTGCGTGGACTTCAGCCGACGATGTCGGAATCCTGGAAGAACTGCGCGATCTCCATCTTGGCGTTGTCGGCGCTATCCGAACCGTGGACGGTGTTCTCGCCGACCGACTCCGAGAAGGTCTTGCGGATGGTGCCCTCGGCAGCCTGGGCCGGGTTCGTCGCGCCCATCACCTCACGGTACTTCGCCACGGCGTTCTCGCCTTCGAGCACCTGAACGACCACCGGGCCGGAGGTCATGAAGGTCACGAGCTCGCCGAAGAACGGGCGCTCCTTGTGGATCTCGTAGAACTTCTCGGCCTGGGCCTGGCTCATCTGGATGCGGCGCTGGCCGACGATCCGCAGGCCCGCCTTCTCGATGACCGCGTTGACCGCGCCCGTGAGGTTCCGCTTGGTCGCGTCGGGCTTGAGGATGGAGAAGGTGCGCTCGGTGGCCATGGTCAGTCCGTTCGGGAGAAAAGAAAGCCGCCCTGAGGCGACCGGGAAAATCGCTTTCGCGCCGGGCTTATAGCGGGGGCGCCCACCGCCCTCAACCCGAAGCCGAATCAAGCTCGGCCATGGCGTGGCTGCAACACTGCCGAAAATTCGCCTGAATGCGAAGGCTTCAGTGTCGCCACGAACTCCACCCGCCCCGCGCCGTCAGGCGCCAGCTTCGGAGCTTAAGCCACATGCGTCTCGCCCTCGCCTCCGCCCTCCTCCTCACCGGTCTCGCCTCGGCTCACGCCGACGCGGGCAAGGACCCCTCCGGCACCTGGCTCACGGAGGACGGCCGCGCGAAGATCCGGATCGACCGCTGCGGCGCCGGCCAGGCGCAGGTCTGCGGCAAGGTGGTCTGGCTCAAGGTCGCCACCACGGAGGCTGGCACGCCGCGCACCGACATCAAGAACCCCGATCCGAAGAAGCGCTCGCGGCCGGTGCTCGGCCTGCCGCTGATCGAGGGGCTGCAGCCCGACGAGGCGAAGTTCTCGGGCAGCATCTACAACATCGAGGAAGGCAAGATCTATCAGGTCAGCCTCGAGCGCGAGAACGCCTCGGAGCTGTCCGTCTCCGGATGCCTGCTCAAGGTGCTGTGCGGCTCGCAGACCTGGACCAAGGTTCCGGACGTGAACCAGCAGGCCGCCAACACCGCGTCAGAGCCGGCGCCGCAGAAGCCGGCCAAGCCCGCCGCGAAATAGGCCGAAGCAGCCTCGCGCGGACCCCGCATCATGGTGGGTGCTCCGCCCGACGACGCTAGATCGCCGCCAACCCGCGCTGCACCGCCGGCCGCGCCAGCACCCGGTCGAGCCACGCCTTCACGTTCGGCAGCGCGCCGAGGTCGACGCCCTGCTTTCCGGTGAACTTCGCCCACGGCACCGTCGCCATGTCGGCGATGGAATAGTCCCCGGTGAGGTACTCGCGATCCGCGAGCCGCCGGTCGAGCACGCCGTAGAGGCGATTGGTCTCGGCGGTGAACCGTTCGATCGCGTAGGGGATCTTCTCCTTCGCATAGATCTTGAAATGGTGGGTCTGGCCGAGCATCGGCCCGAAGCCGGCGCATTGCCAGAACAGCCACTCGTCCACCGCGACGCGGGCGCGCTCGTCGGTCGGGTAGAACCGACCGGTCTTGCGCCCGAGATATTGCAGGATCGCGCCCGACTCGAAGATCGAGACCGGCTCGCCGCCGGGTCCGTCGTAATCGACGATCGCCGGGATCTTGTTGTTCGGCGAGATCTCAAGAAAGGCGGGCGCCATCTGCTCGCCCTTGGCGATGTCGACCGGCACGACGCGGTACGGGAGGCCGCACTCCTCCAGCATGATCGGGATCTTCCAGCCGTTCGGCGTGCTCCACGTGTGGAGGTCGATCGGTTTGCCGGTCACGGCCGCCATCGCTTGCCTTCGCTCTCGCCGGATCGGCCAGCCGACACGACGGGCCTGGCTGCCGACGGTAGCTACCGCGGAACTCGCCGCGTACTCAAGAGCGCCAGGCCACCACTCACGATTTCGAGAGGCGGGGCCGGCGGCTGTTGGCACGGAGGCGCACGGCCTTGTTCCCGGGCGCGCTTGCCGCTGTGATGGTGTGAGGTTCGCCGCATCGGGATTCGATGGGCCGCCACGGAGGGTCCGCCGTCATGTTCGCCCGTTTCCTCGCGATCGCCGCCTTCTCTGTCCCGCTGGCCCTGGCCCAGCCGGCCACGGCCAAGGAGGCGCCCGCGGCCAAGCCGACCGAGACCCCGATGGCGGCGCCGGCCACGCCCGCCGCCAAGCCGGGCGCGACGCCGAGCGCCGGGCAGACGGCGGCGCGCCAGCGCCAGAAGACCTGCGGCGCCCAGTGGCGGGCGCTGGCCGACGCCGAGAAGGTGTCGCAGGGGCCGAAGTGGCCGCAATACTGGAGCAAGTGCAACAAGCGCCTGAAGGGTGAGAAGGCCTGACGGATCGTCCGCCCGCTCTGCGGGTTGTGCGTCCGGGTGCCCACGCGTAACCGAACGGCATGATGACGGAACGGCAGGCGCTTCAGCGCGTGGTGGCGGTGGCGGCGATCGTGCCGGTCGCCGCCGGATTGTACGGCGTGGTCTTCGGCATCAACGGGATGGAGGGCGGCGTGCCCAACATCTCCGCGGACAGCCATTTCCGCTATCTCTCCGGCCTGCTTACCGGCGTCGGCATCCTGTTCCTCACCTGCGTCCCCGGGATCGAGGAAAAGGGACGCCTGTTCCGGTTCCTGACCCTCGTCGTCGTGCTCGGCGGGCTCGCACGGCTGCTCGGCCTGTGGCTCACGGGCGTCCCGTCGCTGACGATGCTGGCGGCGCTGGCCATGGAGCTCGGCGTCACGCCGTCGCTGTGCCTGTGGCAGGCGCGGATCGCCGGACGGGCGCGCGACGCCGAGGCGGTCCTCGGCACAGCCGCCGCGCCCAGCGCGCGCCTGCGATGAGCGCGGCCGCCACCCGGCGCGCCTCGTGGCTCGACCGCGCGATCGACCGGCTCGACGCGATCGTGCCGAAGCCGGCCGCCTGGGCTTTCGCCTTCCGGATCTGGCTGGCGATGATGCTGGCGCTCTACGTCGCGTTCTGGCTGCAGCTCGACAGCGCGTCGTCCGCCGCCACCGGCGTGGCGATCCTGGCGCAGCCCAAGCGCGGGCAGGCGATCTCGAAGGCGGCCTACCGCTTCCTCGGCACCGTCGTCGGCGGCATCGTGGCGATCGTGTTCATGGCGCTGTTCGCGCAGGACCGCGTGACGCTGCTCGTCGCCTTCTCGGTGTGGATCGGGCTCTGCGTCTTCACCGCCCAGTACCTGCAGGACACCCGCGCCTACGGTGCGATGCTCTCGGGCTATACCGTCGCGATCATCGCGCTTGCGCATATCGATGCGCCGCAGACGACCTTCGACGCGGCGGTCGGGCGGCTTGCGGCGATCACGGTGGCGATCGTCACGATCACCTTCATCAACGATGCTCTCGCCTCCCCCAGCACGTGGCGCACGCTGTTGCCGATTCTGTCGTCGGCCTACGACGGCACCAAGGCCTTCGCCCACGAGGCGTTCACGTCAGGCGATCCCGGGCCCCTGCGCACCGCAGCCCTCATCCGCACGATCGCGCCGATGCGCGCCGACGCCAGCGCCATCGCCGGCGAGCTCGACGACGGCCCGTATCGCGCGGCCGGGGCCCGCAGCGCGATCGCGGCGCTCTACGTGATGGCGGCAGCGAGCCGCGCCGCCGTCAACGCCGCGGCGGCGCTTCGCCATCCGAGCCCGGCGGTGGAGGAGGCGCAGGGCTTGTGCCGCGAGGTTTCCGGCGGCGGCGTCGGCGAACCGGAGGCCGCACGCCTCGACCCAATCGACACGAGGCTACGCGACCTCGTCGACGACGCCGTACGGGACGGGCGCCGCCCCCTCGACGAGCTGGTGGCGCTCCAGCGCTGCCTCGACTTCGTCAACGCGGCGACCTTTGCCGAAGACGGAGTGCGCGCGCTCGCCGATGGCCATGTGCCGCTGCGCGACGTGAAGCTCCCGACGCACCGCGACTTTCCCGTGGCCTTGCGCGCGGCCTTGCGGGTGGCGATCGGCTTCGGGCTCACCGCCGCCTTCATGATCGTGTCCGGCCTGCCGCAGACCTCGTTCGCGCTGGTGCAGGTGGCCTCCACCTGCGCGCTGTCGTCCACCGCCCCGGACCCGAAGAAGTTCGCCGTCGGCGTGCTGATCGGCATGCCGCTGGCGTCGCTGTTCGCCGGCATCGTGCTGTTCGCCTTCCTCAACGGGAACCAGGGCTTCCCGCTGCTCGCCATCGCGATGATCGTGCCGGTCTTCGTCGCCTGCTTTCTGTCGCTGAACCCGTCGACCTTCGGCATCGGCTTCATCGCGCTGGTGTTTACGCCGGTGCTGATCGCCCCGGAGAATCCGCAGAGCTACGATCCGCAGACCTACCTGATGAACGTCGCGCTGGTGATCGCGGCGGCGATCATCCTGTTCCTCGCGGTGCGCCTGGTCCTGCCGATCTCGCCCTCGCAGCATCGCGCCTTCGCGCTGGACTCCGCCAAGCGCGCGCTCGCCGAAGCCCTGGCCGGCGAAGGCGGCGACGCGACCACGCGGACCAGCCTGAACGCCGACCGGCTGTTCCAGTTCGCGGGCTACACCTCCGGCAGCCGCGCCGTGCGCTGGATGGCGATGGTCCACGCCTTCGCCCTGTCGCAGCTGGAATCGGCGGCCGCCCGCGCCCACGCGCAGATGCGGCTGCTCGACGGGACCGCGGGAATGCGCGACCCGGTGGCGAAGGGCCGGGACGCCCTCGCGCGCGGCGACGCCTGGCGCCTGCAGGACGCGGCCCGCGACCTCCTGCGTGCCGCGCCCGCGGACGACCGCGGCGCGCGCATGACGGTCGCGCGCGCGGCCACCGATCTCGTGGCGGCCGCGCGCGTTATCGAGCGGCATCGGCGCTTCCTCGTGCGGCTCGACATGCCGGGTTTCTGAGGCGAAGGGTTTCGCGAGGTTATTGAAGGCGACGATGCGTCATGAACTGCAAATCGGCGGGATCCTGGTCTCGCCCTTCGTCGCCTACGCGCTGGGCGCCTTCGCGATCCTGATCGCGCTGCGCTTCGTCTTCGCGCGCGTCCGCTTCAGCCGCTACGTCGCCAACCCGCCGCTCGCCGAGGCCGGGATCTACGTCTGCGTCCTCGCCCTCCTGATCGTGTTGCTGTGATGGCCGACGAAGACGACCCCAAGGCCTCGAACGGTGGCCGGGCTGGGAGCGACCATGCCGCGGCCCCCCGCGGCGATCCGCCGGCTCTGGCCGACGACCGTCCCGCCCGTGCGCGCCGCGGCCGCGTCGGCAAGGTGTTTCGCCTGGCCGCCACCGGCGTGATCCTGGTGCTGGCGTTCCTCGCCGCGACTGTGGTGTGGTCGTACTACGTCACCGCGCCGTGGACGCGCGACGGCCGGGTGCGCGTCCAGGTGGCGAGCATCGCGCCGCAGGTTTCGGGGCAGATCGTCGAGCTGCGAGTGGTGGACAACCAGACGGTGAAGCGCGGCGACGTGCTCTACGTCATCGACCCGTTCGACTTCGAGGTGAACGTCGCTTCCGCCGAAGCCGAGGTGAAGAACCGCGAGGCCGACCTCTCGGTGAAGAACGCCCAGTCGGCCCGGCGCCAGGCGCTGACCACGGTCTCGACCTCCGTCGAGGAGAAGCAGCAATATGCCGGCACGGCCAAGATCGCCGAGGCGGCCCTAGAGACCGCCAAGGCGCAGCTCTCGCAGGCCAAGACCAACCTCGGACGCACGCAGGTGAAATCGACGGTGAACGGCCGGGTCACGAACCTGCTGCTGCGCGCCGGCGACTACGCCACCACCGGCACCTCGAACATCTCGGTCATCGACACGGATTCGTTCTGGATCGACGGCTATTTCGAGGAGACCAAGATGGCGAACATTCATGTCGGCGACCCGGCCGAGATGGCGTTGATGGGCTACTCCAACCACCTGCGCGGCACGGTCGAGAGCATCACGCAGGGCATCTCCACCGCGAACGCCGCGGCGAGCACGCAGGGGCTGCCGAACGTCGACCCCGTCTACACCTGGGTGCGGCTCGCGCAGCGGGTGCCGGTGCGCATCCGCATCGCGCACGTGCCGCCAGGGGTGCCGCTGGTGGCCGGCATGACCGCGACCGTGGTGGTGGGCGAAGGCGGCGCACCGCCGCCGGCCTGGTTCATGGACCTGCGCCGCCGCGTCACCGGCGATCCGCCGGCCACGCGGGAGGCCGACGCCGACCGCCGGTGACAAGGCGGACCGGCTCTGGGCGCAGGCGGATCAGTCGATCCCGAGCTTGCTCTTCAGCAGGGCGTTGACGGCGGCCGGGTTGGCCTTGCCGCCGGTGGCCTTCATGGTCTGGCCGACGAACCAGCCGAGCAGGGTCGGCTTCTCCTTCGCCTGCTGGACCTTGTCGGGGTTCTTGGCGACGATGTCGTCTATCGCCGCCTCGATCGCGCCGGTGTCGGTGACCTGCTTCATCCCGCGCGCCTCGACGACCGCGCGCGGGTCGCCGCCCTCGGTCCAGACGATCTCGAACAGGTCCTTGGCGATCTTGCCGGAGATGACGCCCTCGCCGATCAGGTCGATGATCTGGCCGAGCTGGTCGGCGGAGACCGGCGTCGCCTCGATGCCGAGGCCTTCCTTGTTGAGGCGCCCGAACAGCTCGTTGATCACCCAGTTCGCGGCCGCCTTGCCGTCGCGCTTGGCGGCCACCGCCTCGTAGTAGTCGGCAGACGCCCGTTCGGCGACGAGCACGTTGGCGTCGTAAGGCGAGAGCCCGAAATCGGCGATGAGCCTCGCCTTCTTGGCATCCGGCAGCTCGGGGAGCCCTTCGGCGAGGGCGTCGACGTAGGCCTGGTCGAACTCGAGCGGGAGCAGGTCCGGGTCGGGGAAATAGCGGTAGTCGTGCGCCTCCTCCTTCGAGCGCATCGACCGGGTCTCGCCCTTGGACGGGTCGTACAGGCGCGTCTCCTGCGCGATCGTGCCGCCGTCCTCGATGATCGCGATCTGACGCCGCGCCTCCGATTCGATCGCCTGGCCGATGAAGCGGATCGAGTTGACGTTCTTGATCTCGCAGCGGGTGCCGAGCGGCTGGCCGGGCAGCCGCACCGAAACGTTCACGTCGGCGCGGAGCGAACCCTTCTCCATGTCGCCGTCGCAGGTGCCGAGGTAGCGCAGGATCGTGCGCAGCTTGGTCACGTAGGCGCGCGCCTCCTCGGAGGAGCGCAGGTCCGGCCGCGAGACGATCTCCATCAGCGCGACGCCGGAGCGGTTGAGGTCGACGAAGCTCTGGGTCGGGTTCTGGTCGTGCAGCGACTTGCCGGCATCCTGCTCCAGATGCAGCCGCTCGATCCCGACGGTGATCGACTCGCTGTCGAGCAGGTCGACCACGACCTCGCCCTCGCCGACGATCGGGTCCTTGTACTGCGAGATCTGATAGCCCTGCGGCAGGTCCGGGTAGAAGTAGTTCTTCCGGTCGAACACCGAGCGGTGGTTGATCTGCGCCTTCAGGCCGAGGCCGGTGCGCACGGCCTGCGCCACGCATTCCTCGTTGATCACCGGCAGCATGCCCGGCATCGCCGCGTCGACCAGCGAGACGTGGTCGTTCGGCTCGGCCCCGAACTCGGTGGAGGCGCCGGAGAACAGCTTCGAGCGGCTGGTGACCTGGGCGTGGATCTCCATGCCGATCACGACCTCCCAGTCGTGCTCGGCGCCCTTGATGAGCTTCTTCGGGTTCACGGGAGCCGTCATGCTCGGACTTTCATGGAACGGAGCGCCGGGGCGCCGCGGAGTGTCGTGGCGGTGCGCAGGCCGGTCAAGGTGCGTGCGGCCGCAGGATCTTTCGGGCGGTGAAGCCCAGGATCGACCACAGGATGGCCGCGCCGACCCGTACCGGGAAGAAGGTCGGCCCATCGTGGCTCACGGGCGCCGGCCAGGGAATGCCGATCGCGGTGACCACCCAGGAGAACAGCACCGCCGCCACGAACCCCGCGATCACCGCGACGAAGAGTTTGCCGAACTGGTCCGCCGACCAGCCGAGATAGAGGCAGACCGCGATCAGGACCGGATCGAACCCGGCCAAGATCCAGACGGTCCAGGGATAATACGGGACCGTCACCACCAGGCCTTCGGCAGCACGGTGCGCCCGGCCGCGCGCTCGATCACCTCGGCGGTGGCGAACAGCGTCTCCTCGTCGAACGGCCGCCCGATGAGCTGCAGCCCGAGCGGCAGGCCCTGGCCGTCGAGACCGGCCGGCACCGCGATGCCGGGGAGCCCTGCCATGTTCACAGTCACGGTGAACACGTCGTTGAGGTACATCTCGACCGGGTCGGCGGAGGCCTTCTCGCCGACGCCGAAGGCGGAGGACGGCGTCGCCGGCGTCAGGATGGCGTCGACGCCCGCCGCATAGGCCTCCTCGAAGTCGCGCTTGATCAGCGTGCGGATCTTCTGAGCGCGGACGTAGTAGGCGTCGTAGTAGCCGGCCGACAGCACGTAGGTGCCGATCATGATCCGGCGCTTCACCTCGCGGCCGAAGCCAGCCGCGCGGGTGTTCTCGTACATGGCGGCGATGTCACGTCCCGGCACGCGAAGGCCGTAGCGGACGCCGTCGTAGCGGGCGAGGTTCGAGGAAGCCTCGGCCGGCGCGACGATGTAGTAGGCCGGCAGCGCGAGCTTGGTGTGCGGCAGCGAGATCTCGCGGATCGTCGCGCCCGCGTCCTTCAGCCAGGCGGCGCCGTCGTCCCAGAGCTTCTGGATCTCGGCGGGCATGCCCTCGACCCGGTACTCCTTCGGGATACCGATGGTGAGGCCCTTCACGCCGCGCGAGACCGCGGCCTCGAAATCCGGCA
The DNA here is from genome assembly GCF_008039475.1 of Methylobacterium sp. WL12. NCBI lineage: Bacteria > Pseudomonadati > Pseudomonadota > Alphaproteobacteria > Hyphomicrobiales > Methylobacteriaceae > Methylobacterium > Methylobacterium sp. WL12. The sequence continues at coordinate 95,862 of NZ_VRUW01000007.1, forward strand.
CGGGGAGGTCGACGCAGGTGGTGTCGCGGGCATCAGGCCCTGCCATCGAGCCGAGCAGGATCGCGCAGTCGCGCACCGTGCGGGCGATCGGCCCGGCCTGGTCGAGGGAGGAGGCGAAGGCCACCGTACCCCAGCGCGAGACGCGGCCGTAGGTCGGCTTGATTCCGACCGTGCCGGTGAAGGCGGCCGGTTGCCGGATCGAGCCGCCGGTGTCGGTAGCCGTGGCGCCCAGGCACAGATGCGCCGCGACCGCCGCGGCCGAGCCGCCCGACGAGCCGCCGGGGACGATCTTCGCGTCGGACCCGGTACGCCGCCACGGCGAGATCACTCCACCGTAGGCGCTGGTCTCGTTCGAGGAGCCCATGGCGAACTCGTCGAGGTTCAGCTTGCCCAGCATCACCGCGCCGTCGCGCCAGAGGTGGGCGGAGACGGCGGATTCGTAATGCGGTTCGAAATTCTCCAGGATCTTGGAGCCCGCCGTCGTGGTCACGCCTTCGGTGCAGAACAGGTCCTTGATGCCGAGCGGCAGGCCTTCGAGCGGCCCGGCCTCGCCCTTGGCGATCTTCGCGTCGGACGCCTCGGCCATCTTGAGGGCGCGGTCGGGCGTCTCCAGCAGGTAGGCGTTGAGCACGCGCGCCTTCTCCAGGGCGTCGATGTGCGCCTGCGCGATCTCGCGGGCGGAGAAGGTCTTGGCCCTCAGGCCGTCGCGCGCCTCGGCGAGGCTGAGTTCGTTGAGTTCCGTCACGCTGTTCGTCCTCGGCCGCGTGGCCGCGATGCGGGTCAGGGGCGTTCCGGCCGGCGGAGCCGGTGGACGCGGCAGATGTCGTTCACGGGCCGGCGTTTCGCGGCCCGGCCGGCCTACTCGACGACCTTGGGAACGAGGAAGTAGTGGTCCTCGGTCTCCGGCGCGTTGGCGACCACGTCGAGCGCGCGACCGCCGTCGGTGACGACGTCCTTGCGCTTCTTCATCGCCATCGGCGTCACCGAGGTCATCGCCTCGACGCCGGTCACGTCGACCGCGCTCAGCTGCTCGACGAAGGCGAGGATGGCGTTCAGCTCGCCCTGCAGCGGCGCGACCTCGTCTTCGGCCACCGCGATGCGGGCCAGATGCGCGATGCGCCGGACTGTCTTCTCGTCGACCGACATGCTGCCTGTTCGTCTTGCGCGTTCGTCTCGGAAGGTCGGGCGCCGGCAGCGGCGATTGCCGGCCCTTCCACGGTCCAGGCGCTATAGCACCGGGCTTCGCGGCGCCGCAACGCGCAGGGGGTCAGGTGACGATGTGGTTCGGGATCCCCGTGGTCTCGATGAGGATGCCGCTTGGGCGGATGGGGCGGAACTCCGCGAGGGCGAAGCCCAGCACCAGCACCTCGAAGGCGATCAGCAGCATCAGCTTGTGCTTGCGCGGCATGGCACGCCGGGCGGGCGCCTTGACGGGAGCTTGGGGGACGAACGAACCGATGGCCTGCACGATTGCCTCCGCAACGGGGTTAACGAAACCTTAACCATCGTTATGAGGGAAGCGCTGCGTCGTGCGCCAGGGCAAGTTCGGGATGCGGTTAACGCCTGTGGATGGAGCGGGGACGCGATGTGGAACACGGTGTTCGAGCGGCTTCATCCGGGGGCGCGGTCGAGCGAGGCGGAGATCGCGCGGGCGGAGGCTGAACTCGGGTTCGCGCTGCCCGAATCGTATCGCAGCTTCTGCCGCGCGTGCGGCGCCGGGCTCGCGAACGGACACTTCCGGATCGCGACGCCCCTGCCCTACCCGGCGGCCGACCTGGTGACGCGGGCCGAGATCGTCGCCGACAGCATCAACGCGGCGATCCAGGCGCTTTCCGCCGCCGACACGCCGCACCGCTTCTCGATCGAGGACGGCGACCTGTCGCGGCTGGAGCGCGCCTGCTTCTTCGGCGAGGGCGACGACGGCAGCTTCCTGTTCTGGGACGTGTCGGGCGCGGGCGAGTACCCGATCTGGGTGATGGCCCCCGACCTCGAGACCGTCCGCTTCGGCGGCGACACCCTGGACGCGTTCTTCAAGCGGACGCAGGGGCTGACGATCCTCGACGTGCTCGGCGACGGCACACCGCCGCTCGCCTCGACCTTCGAGGGCATCGAGGCGGCGGTGCTGGCGCGGGCCGGCGCGCCGGCGCAGGACGGCGCGCCGGTGTGAGCCCTTGGCGGGATGGGACACGATGGACACGGACGCGCTACGCACCTTCGCCGAGGCCTCCCGCGGCGGACCCCGGCTGATCGGCATCGATCTCGGCACCAAGACCATCGGCCTCGCGTTGTCCGACCTCGGACGACAGATCGCCTCGCCGCTTGAGACGATCAAGCGCGTGAAGTTCACGCCCGACGTGGCGCGGCTGCGGTTCCTGTGCGAGCAGCACGCGGTCGGCGGCCTGGTGATCGGCCTGCCGCTCAACATGGACGGCAGCGAGGGCGTGCGGGTGCAGTCGACGCGCTCGTTCGTGCGCAATCTGAAACCGCTCCTCGACCTTCCGGTCCTGTTCTACGACGAGCGCCTCTCGACCGCCGTCGTCACCCGCGCGTTGATCGCGGCCGACACCTCTCGGGCCAAGCGCAGCCAACTCGTCGACAAGCTCGCCGCCGCCTACATCCTGCAGGGCTGCCTCGACCGGATGCGCGGGATGGTCGAATCGGAGGACGACGACCTGGATTGAAGGCGTCACCCGACGAGCGACACCATCCCGCTGCCGTGCCGCTCGATCCGCCCGTCGAGCTCGAGTTCGAGCAGCGTCGTCTGCACCACGCGCACCGACAGGCCGGTCGCGCGGGCGATCTCGTCGGTGCCGACCGGCGTCGGGCTCAGCGCGGCGACGATCGTCTCGCGGTCGCCCACCGGCTCTGCCGGCTCCGGCGCCTCGAACGACGGCGCCGGCATTGATGAGCCGCCGTCATCGAGGTCGATCTCGTCCCAGAAATCCGGCTGGTCGGCCAGATCCGGTCGCGGCAAGGCCGGCGCCTGGTCGGGGTCGCCGCCGCGCTCGATCAGCGGCGCGATCGCGGCGAGGACGTGATCGACCTCGGCGACGAGCGTCGCGCCCTGGCGGATGAGGTCGTTGGTCCCCTCCGCCCGCGGATCGAGCGGCGAGCCCGGTACCGCGAACACCTCGCGCCCCTGTTCGAGGGCGAAGCGCGCGGTGATCAGCGAGCCCGACCGGCGCGCCGCCTCGACCACCACGGTGCCGTAGGCGAGCCCCGAGATGATGCGGTTGCGCCGCGGGAAGTCGCGTCCGCGGGGCACCCAGCCCATCGGCATCTCGGCGACAACCGCGCCGCCGGCCTCCAGGATCGACTCGACGAGGCCGGCGTGGTCGGCCGGATAGATCTTGTCGTGCCCGCCGGCGAGCACCGCGACGGTGCCGGTCGCGGCCGAGGCCTTGTGGGCGCGGGCGTCGATGCCGCGGGCCAGGCCCGAGACCACGACGAGGCCCGCCTCGCCCAAGCCCCGCGCCAACCGTTCGGTGAAGGCCAAGCCCGAGGCCGAGGCGTTACGCGAGCCGACGATCGCCACAGCGGGCCGGGCCAGCGCTTCGGCGGACCCGCGGATCGCGACGAGCGGCGGCGCGGAATCGGCCGCCTGGAGGATCTTCGGGTAACCGGCCTCGCCCATCGCGACGATGCGGGCACCCAGGCGCGCGGCCGCCGCGATCTCGGCTTCGGCCGCGTCGCGCGTCGGCGGCTCGATCCGTCGTCCGCGCCGGGCGGTGAGGTTCGGCAGGGCCGCGAGCGCGGCCGCGGCGCCGCCGAAGCGGTTGATCAGCCCGCGAAAGGTGCGCGGGCCGACCCCTTCGGTGCGGATCAGGCGGAGCCAGTCGACCCGCTGTGCGTCGGTGAGCTGCACGGGCCCTCCCTCGGAATCAGTCTCAGCCCTTCTGACCGATCCGTCCCTCGGTGCCGTCGACGAGCCGGCGGATGTTGGGCGCGTGCTTCCACCATAGCAGCAGGCCGAGAACGAGGAAGAGCCCCGCGCGGCTCGGATCGTCCAACGCCCCCAGGATGATAGGGGTGGCGGCCGAGGCCGCGAGCGCCGCGAGCGACGAGTAGCGCAGGGTGAAGGCGAGGCCGAGCCAGATCGCGGCGAAGGCGAGCAGCGCCAGGGGGCTCAGCGCCAGCAGAACGCCGAGGAAGGTGGCGACACCCTTGCCGCCCTTGAATCCGAGCCAGACCGGGAAGAGATGCCCGAGGAAGGCGCCGAGCCCGGCCGCGAGCGCCGGCCACTCGCTGAACCCTTGGCCGATCCCTTGGCCGATCCGCTGCGCGATCAGCACCGCCGCGGTGCCCTTGAGCGCGTCGCCGAGCAGCGTCGCGGCCGCGAGCCCCTTGCGGCCGGTGCGAAGCACGTTGGTCGCGCCGATGTTGCCCGAGCCGATGGCCCGCACGTCGCCGAGGCCGGCCAGCCGCGTGAAGATCAGCCCGAAGGGAATCGAGCCCAGTGCGTAGCCGAGCGCCAGGCAGCCGAGGACGACCGGCCAGGCGATGTCCGACGGCGCGGTCATGCCGCCGCCGCGAGGTCGGGTGAGCGGTGGACGATCCGGCCGCCGACGAGCGTCAGCACCGCCGCGCCCTGCATCCTTGCCTCGTCGAAGGGCGAGTTCTTGGAGCGGGACTTCAATGTCCGCTTGTCGAGGACGTAGGGCACGTCGGGATCGATCAGCACGAGGTCGGCCGGGGTGCCGACGGCGAGACGCCCGGCCTCGCGGCCGAGGATCCGAGCCGGGTTCGCCGACAGGGCGGCGAGCAGGCGCGCGAGGGAGACGTCCCCCGCGCGCACGAGGCGAAGCGAGGCGCCGAGCAGGGTCTCGATCCCGAGCGCGCCGTCGGCGGCCTCGGCGAAGGGCAACCGCTTGGTCTCCACGTCCTGCGGGTTGTGGTCGGAGACGACCACGTCGATCACCCCCTCGTTCAGCGCCGCCGCCAGCGCCTGCCGGTCGGCCTCGCCGCGCAGGGGCGGCGAGAGCTTGCAGAAGGTGCGGTAGTGGCCGATGTCGCCCTCGTTCAGGACGAGGTTGTTGACCGAGGCGCCGCAGGTCACCGGCAGCCCGTCCGCCTTGGCCCGACGCACGATCTCGACTGAGTCGGCGCACGAGATCATCGCCGCGTGGTAGCGCGCGCCGGTGAGGCGGACGAGGCGGAGGTCGCGCTCCAGCATCATCGTCTCGGCCTCGCGCGGGATGCCCATCAGCCCGAGGCGGGAGGCCAGCTCGCCCTCGTTCATCACCCCCTCGCCGACGAGATCGGGCTCCTCGACGTGCTGCATCAGCAGGGCGCCGAAGTCGCGGGCGTAGGTCATCGCCCGGCGCATCACCTGAGCGTGCGTGACGGCTCTCAGCCCGTCGGTGAAGGCGACCGCGCCGGCTTCCTGGAGCAGGCCGAACTCGGTCATCTCCTGTCCCGCGAGTCCCTTGGTGATGGCTGCCGCCGGCAGGACGTTGACGCAGGCGGTGTCGCGTGCGCGCCGCAGCACGAAGTCGACGATCGCCGGCCCGTCGATCACCGGGTTGGTGTCCGGCATGCAGACCAGCGTCGTGACGCCTCCCGCCGCCGCCGCCGCGCTCGCGCTCGCCAGGGTCTCGCGGTGCTCGGCGCCGGGTTCCCCGACGAAGGCGCGCATGTCGATCAGGCCCGGCGCCAGCACGTGCCCGCCGCAATCGATCGCCTTCGCGCCCTCCGGGGTGCCGGGCGCGGCGCCCCAGGCGACGTCGGCGATGCGGCCGTCGCGGATCAGGACATGGCCCGGCCCTTCGCGGCCGGAGGCCGGGTCGAGGAGGGTGGCGTTGGCGAGGAGCAGCATCTGGGGGGGATCAAACCGCGATCTGATTGAGGACCATCTCGCGAACGAGATCACGCCGGGAAAGGCCGCGGCGCTCGGCAGCCGAATCGATCGCTCTGATCGCCGTCTCGTCGAGTCCGAGCTCGTCGAAGGGGGGACGGATGACGACGGCGGCGTGGCCGGCGGCAAGTGCCTGCGAGACGTCCACGTCCTGACGGAGGACCTCGATGGTCCGCGCAGGCGGCAAAGTCCGTCCGTCCTCCTCGATCAGCGCCATCCACTGCACAAGCGCCTCGGCCGCCTGGATCACGGTCGCGTCGGCCGTCTCGGCGGCGGCGATGCAGCCGGGCAGGTCGGGGAACCATACGCCCCAGAGGCTGGTCGGGTCCTTCTCGAGAATGCCGACATACGCCGTCACGATTCCTGCCTCCCCTTCGTCCAGCCGGCCGCCCGGGCGATGCTTCGCGCGGTCCCGGCCGGAAGGTCGCCGCGGCCGCGCGGCACCGCGACGGTCCCCGCCCGCTCGGGATGCGCGTAGATGTCGTGCGGTCCCTTGAACGGTCGCGTCATCCAACCCTCCCGTTCCAGGCGCCGCCGAATGGCCTGGATATCAAGGTCGAAGTCGCGCGGAGGCATGTCAAGCGTTCGGCAGGTGCGAGGCCAGCGCTTCCATCACCGCCATCCGCACGGCGACGCCCATCTCGACCTGCTCGCGGATCAGCGATTGCGCGCCGTCGGCGATGTCCGAGGCGATCTCGACGCCGCGGTTCATCGGGCCGGGATGCATCACCAGGGCGTCGGGGGCGGCGAGCGCGAGCTTGTCGGCGTCGAGGCCATAATAGCGGAAGTACTCCTTCACCGACGGCACGAAGGAGCCGTTCATGCGCTCGCGCTGCAGGCGCAGCATCATCACGATGTCGCAGCCGTCGAGGCCCTTACGCATGTCGGTGAACACCTCGACGCCGAAGCGCTCGATGCCGGCGGGCAGGAGCGAGGACGGCGCGATCACGCGGACGCGCGCGCCCATCGCCTGAAGCAGGATCAGGTTCGAGCGGGCGACGCGGCTGTGCAGCACGTCGCCGCAGATCGCGACGCGAAGCCCCTCGATCCGCCCCTTGTTGCGCCGGATGGTCAGCGCGTCGAGCAGCGCCTGGGTCGGGTGCTCGTGGGCGCCGTCGCCGGCGTTCACGACCGAGCAGTCCACCTTGCGGGCGAGCAGGTGCACGGCGCCGGCCGAATGGTGGCGCACCACGATGATGTCGGGGCGCATCGCGTTCAGGGTCGCCGCAGTGTCGATCAGCGTCTCGCCCTTCTTCACCGAGGAAGACGCCACCGACATGTTCATCACGTCGGCGCCGAGGCGCTTGCCGGCGAGCTCGAACGAGGATTGCGTCCGCGTCGAGGGCTCGAAGAACAGATTGATCTGGGTGCGGCCCCGCAGCGTCGAGAGCTTCTTCTCGACCTGGCGGGAGATCGCCACCGCGGCATCCGCCCGGTCGAGCAACCCCTCGATGTCGGGGCGCGACAGGCCCTCTATCCCGAGGAGATGCCGGTGGGGATAGTTCGGGTGCGTCGGCTGGCTCATCGCCTCGCGTGATAGGTCGCGGCCGATGCGACGGCAAGCGTGCGCCGCGATCCGGAGGCTGGCAACTTTCCGCGGCGGTTGTACGTAACCGGCTGGGACCACGCGGCGAATGGGTCGCGATTCCTCCAATCCTTTTCCTGCAATCAGGCGAACTCCCCTTGGCAGCTTCCACGGCGATTCCCTCCGGCGCCGCGTCGCCCCGCCGCGAGACGATCTACCGGCATCCGCTGGTGATCCGCCTCGCGCACTGGCTCAACGCCGCCTCCCTGCTGATCCTGCTGATGAGCGGGCTGCAAATCTTCAATGCGCACCCGGCCCTGTACTGGGGCGCGAAGTCGACCTTCGACACCCCGGCGCTCGCGATCACCAGCGACACCGACGCCAAGGGCAACGCCCGTGGCGTCGTCACGGTCGGCGGCTACACCTTCGACACCACCGGCGTGCTCGGCCTCTCCAAGGACCAGGGCCAGATGGCCGACCGGGCGTTCCCGTCGTGGAGCACGATCCCCTCGGGGCAGGACCTCGCCACCGCCCGGCGCTGGCACTTCCTGTTCGCCTGGGCGCTTGTGATCAACGGCGCGATCTACCTGTTCTACGGGCTGGTGTCGGGGCAGCTGCGCCGCCGGGTGATCCCGGACGGCGACCAGGTGCGCGACATCGGGGGCTCGGTGCGCGAGCACCTCACCCTGCACTTCCCCAAGGGCGAGGAGGCCAAGCGCTACAACGTGCTGCAGAAGCTGACCTACCTCGCCGTCATCGCGGGCCTGCTGCCGGCGATGGTGCTGGCCGGCCTTGCGATGTCGCCCGGCATGGACGCCGCCTGGCCCTGGCTCGTCGACGCGTTCGGCGGCCGGCAATCGGCCCGCACGGTCCACTTCATCGTGGCCAACCTCCTGGTGCTGTTCGTGATCGTGCACGTGGTGCTGGTGCTCGTCTCAGGGTTTTGGAACAACATGCGCGGCATGGTCACCGGCTGGTTCGCGATCGAGCAGGATGGAGCGACCCGCCGATGAGCACCCTCGACCGCCGCCGCTTCCTCACCACCGTCGCCGCGCTCGGTGGCACCGCGATGCTCGCCGGCTGCGACCGCTTCGCCGGCTCCGCCTACGGCCCGCGGACCCTGAAGGCAGGCGAGGACGCCAACCTGTTCGTACAGCGCCTGCTGCTCTCGAACGCCTCGCTCGCCAGGGAATTCCCCGAGTCCGAGATTTCGGCCGTGTTTAAGCCGAACGGGACGATCGACCCGCCGGACAAGGCCTACAAGGCGCTGGCGGCCTCGAATTTCTCCACCTTCAAGCTCGAGGTCGGCGGCCTGGTCGAGCGCCCGCAGAGCTTCAGCCTTGCGGAGCTGCGCGGGTTGCCCTCGCGGACGCAGACCACGCGACACGATTGCGTCGAGGGCTGGAGCTGCATCGGCAAGTGGGCCGGCGTGCCCCTGTCCGAGGTGCTGAACCGCGCCGGGTTGAAGCCGCAGGCGCGCTACGTCGTGTTCCACTGCGCCGACACGCTGGAATATGCCGGCGGCGGGTTGGAGGGCGGCAAGGACGGCACCAAGGACGGGGCCTTCATACAACCAGAGAACCCGAGCGCGGTGCGCCACGTCCAGGTCGCTGCGGCGGGCAACGATGCCGACGCCTGGGGCGGCGCGCCGCCCGAGGAGCCGGAGGAGACGCGCACGCCGATCCGCTACTACGAGAGCATCGACCTCACCGACGCCTTCCATCCGCAGACGATCCTCGCCTACGACCTCAACGGGAAGCCGCTCCCGGTCTCGAACGGCGCCCCTCTGCGCCTGCGCCTGGAGCGCCAGCTCGGCTACAAGCAGGCCAAGTACGTGATGCGGATCGAGGTGGTCGATTCCCTCGCCAAGATCGGCGACGGACAGGGCGGCTATTGGGAAGACCGCGGCTACGAGTGGTACGCGGGGATCTGAGGCTCGCGCTTCCGAATCCTGGCGATTTGCCGCGCTCGACCAGGTGTTTGGTCGAGCGCGGGTCCCTCTCCCCATGGGAGAGGGACCCGCCGTAGCGTTTCCGGCGTCCTCACCCTCCGTCGGCGCGCCGCTGCGGCGAGACTGTACCGGCGCGTTCGCGCCACGCCTCGGACAGCCCCCATTTGACAACCCGCGGGGCATGAACCACTTCATGCCCGGCGCAGGTCCGGCCCGGCCGCGGCGCGAAACCCCACAATTGGTGCGTTCCTGCCGCTGCTCGGGCTTTGACGAGAGGCTGTTTCGTCCATGAAAGTCGTCGTCGTCGAGTCGCCGGCCAAAGCCAAGACCATCAACAAGTATCTTGGCCGGGACTATGAAGTCATCGCCTCGTTCGGGCACATCCGGGACCTTCCTGCCAAGGACGGCTCGGTCGACCCGGAGGCCGACTTCAACATGATCTGGGAGCTCGACGCCCGCGGATCGAAGCAGGTGTCCGAGATCGCCCGCGCCGTGAAGGGCGCCGACAAGCTGATCCTGGCGACCGACCCGGATCGCGAGGGCGAGGCGATCTCCTGGCACGTGCTGGAGGCGCTGAATGCCCGCAAGGTGCTGAAGGGCATCCCCGTCGAGCGCGTCACCTTCAACGCGATCACCAAGGCGTCGGTCGAGACGGCGATGCGCCAGCCACGCCAGATCGACCAGGCGCTGGTCGACGCCTACCTCGCCCGCCGGGCGCTCGACTACCTCGTCGGCTTCAACCTCTCGCCGGTGCTGTGGCGCAAGCTCCCCGGCGCCCGCTCGGCCGGCCGCGTGCAGTCGGTGGCGCTGCGGCTCGTCTGCGAGCGCGAGGTCGAGATCGAGCGCTTCAAGCCGCGCGAGTACTGGTCGCTGGTGGCGACGCTCTCGACCGCCGACGGCGGCGTGTTCGAGGCCCGGCTCGTCGGCGCCGACGGCAAGCGCATCCAGCGCCTCGACGTCGGCAACGGCGAGGGCGCGGCCGCGTTCAAGCGCGACCTCGAGCTCGCGACCTTCCAGGTGGCGAGCGTGGAGGCCAAGCCCGCCAAGCGCCACCCGCAGCCGCCTTTCACCACGTCGACCCTGCAGCAGGAAGCATCGCGAAAACTCGGGATGGCGCCGGCGCAGACCATGCGCGTCGCGCAGAAGCTCTACGAGGGCGTCGACATCGGCGGCGAGACCGTGGGCCTCATCACCTACATGCGGACCGACGGCGTCGACATGGCGCCCGAGGCCATCGCCGACGCGCGCCGCGTGATCGGTCGCGAGTTCGGCGACACGTACGTGCCGGGCGTGCCACGCAAGTACAGCGTCAAGGCCAAGAACGCGCAGGAGGCCCACGAGGCCGTGCGCCCGACCGAGATGGGCCGGCTCCCGAAGCAGGTCGCGCGCATGCTCGATCCCGAGCAGGCCAAGCTCTACGACCTGATCTGGACGCGCACCGTCGCGAGCCAGATGGAGTCGGCCGAACTGGAGCGCACGACCGTGGACGTGACGGCCAGCGTCGGCCCGCGCAAGATCGACCTGCGCGCCACCGGCCAGGTCGTGAAGTTCGACGGCTTCCTCACCCTCTACCAAGAGGGCAAGGACGACGAGGAGGACGAGGACGGCAAGCGCCTGCCGCCGATGAAGGCCGGCGAGGCGCTGAAGCGCGAGCGCATCGCCTCGACCCAGCACTTCACCGAGCCGCCGCCGCGCTTCTCCGAGGCGAGCCTGGTCAAGCGGATGGAAGAACTCGGCATCGGCCGGCCCTCGACCTACGCCGCCGTGCTTCAGACCCTGCGCGACCGCGAATACGTGAAGATCGAGAAGAAGCGCCTTCAGCCCGAGGACAAGGGCCGGCTGGTGACCGGCTTCTTGGAGAGCTTCTTCAAGCGCTACGTCGAGTACGACTTCACAGCCGACCTCGAAGGCCAGCTCGACCGGGTGTCGAACGCCGAGATCGACTGGCGCGACGTGCTGCGCGACTTCTGGCGCGACTTCTCGGCCGCCGTCGGCGGCACCAAGGAGCTGCGCGTCACCGAGGTGCTGGAAGCGCTGAACACGCTGCTCGGCGACCACATCTTTCCGCAGAAGGCGGACGGCTCGAACCCGCGCACGTGCCCGACCTGCGGCTCGGGCCAGCTCTCGCTGAAGCTCGGCAAGTTCGGCTCCTTCGTCGGCTGCTCGAACTATCCCGAGTGCAAGTTCACCCGCCAGCTCTCGGCCGCGGGCGTCGACGGCGAGGGCGACGGGTCTTCGCCGGACGGCAGCCCGCCCGGGACGCGGCTGCTCGGCAACGACCCGGTCTCGGGCCTGCCGGTCACGATCCGCGACGGCCGCTTCGGTCCGTTCGTCCAGCTCGGCGAGGCCTCCACCGAGAAGGATGCGGTCAAGCCCAAGCGCTCGTCGCTGCCGAAGGGCGTGACGCCCTCGATGGTCGACTTGGAGAAGGCGCTGCGTCTGCTGTCGCTGCCGCGCGAGGTCGCCAAGCACCCGGAGACCGGCGAGCCGATCCTGGCCAACCTCGGCCGGTTCGGGCCCTACGTGCAGCACGGCAAGACCTACGCGAACCTCGGCAAGGACGACGACGTGCTCGAGGTCGGCGCCAACCGGGCGATCGACCTGATCGTCGCCAAGGAACAGGGCGGCGGGCGCGGTCGCCCCTCCTCCGATCCCGGCCGTCCGATCGGCAAGGACGAGGCGACGGGGCGCGAGCTCGTGGTGAAGGCCGGCAAATACGGCGCCTACGTCACCGACGGCGAGGTCAACGCGACCCTGCCGAAGTCGACGGCCGCCGATGCGCTGACGCTCGCAGAGGGCATCGACCTGGTCAACGCCAAGCGCGCGGCCGGCGGCGGCAAGCCGAGCCGGGGCCGCAAGGCCGCGCCGGCCCGTGGCGCCAAGACGGCGGCGCGGAAGCCCGCGAAGGCCACCAAGGATGTGGACGCACCTGCCAAATCCGCTGCCAAGCCGGCTGCGAAGAAGCGCGCGGCCCCGAAGGCCGCGGCGGCCAAGACGTCCGCATCCAAGACGCCCGCTACGAAGCCGGCTGCGACGAAGAAGGCGAGCGGCTAGACCGTTCGCCGCCGGCTCGGTGATCCGGTCCAATCACGAAGCATCGTCTTCATGCGAGCCGGTGACCGCTTCGCGTGGTGACCGCTTCGCGTGAAGACGCTCGGACGTCTCAGATCAGATAGCTGATCGTCGCCGCAAGCGCCGTCGCGAAGGTCGCCAGGGCGATGGTGGTCGGGCCGACGAGCGTGAGGCGGGACGCGGACGCACCCTCCTGCTCGCAGCCGAAGGCCTGTCCGGCGGCGCGCTCCAGGCGAGCGAGGGTGAGGGTCCGGGCCTCGATCGAAGCGGTCGTCATCGGTGGCGTTCCCTGCCCTAAGCGCGGCGGAGCTTTTGCGGTATAATGCAGGATGCCCTCCCCAGTTCCGCGCGAAACTGCAACGTGAGGCGATCTTAACCAGAGCTGCGCATCACTCCGATGACGGTTGCATCGCAGCGTTTGGTGGCCGCGCGCCGCACATGCGAAGCTGCGCCAAGGAATCGCGGGCGGATCGCCTTTGATGTTTCCGTTTTGTTCCGATATCGTGAGCGGATGAAAGCCCATGCGAGACGTGACCCTAAACTTGGAGCCCGTCGCGTGAGCGACCCCGCTCGCGACCTGTTCGGACCGGGCGCCAAAGGCGCGGCCAAGGGCGCCGCCGACCTTCCGCCCGCATCCGACCGCCGGCGCAAGCCCGCGGCGCCGATGGCGGCGCTCGACCCGCTCGTCGGTTCTGAGGCCGGCTACACCGCGTCCGACATCGAGGTGCTGGAGGGGTTGGAGCCGGTGCGGCGCCGACCCGGCATGTATATCGGCGGCACCGACGAGCGGGCGCTGCACCACCTCTTCTCTGAGGTGATCGACAACTCGATGGACGAGGCGGTAGCGGGCCATGCCAGCTTCATCGAGGTCGAGCTCGAGGCGTCGGGCGCGCTCGTGGTCACCGACAACGGCCGCGGCATCCCGGTCGACCCGCACCCGAAGTTTCCGGGCAAGTCCGCGCTCGAAGTCATCATGACGACGCTGCATGCGGGCGGGAAGTTCGACTCCAAGGTCTACGAGACCAGCGGCGGTCTGCACGGCGTCGGCATCTCCGTCGTCAACGCGCTGTCCGACGTGCTGGAGGTCGAGGTCGCGCGCAACCAGACCCTCTACCGCCAGAGTTTTTCGCGCGGGCATGCCCAGGGTGGGCTTGAGACGGTCGGGCGGGTGCAGAACCGCCGTGGCACGCGCATCCGCTTCCATCCCGACGCGCAGATCTTCGGCTCGCTGGCATTCGACCCGCGCCGCCTGTTCAAGATGGCGCGCTCGAAAGCCTACCTGTTCGGAGGCGTCGAGATCCGCTGGCGCTGCGCGCCGTCCCTGATCGAGGGCACCGACGTGCCGGCCGAGGCGGTGCACCGCTTCCCCGGCGGCCTGCGCGACTACCTCGCCCGCGACATCGAGGGCAAGGAGCTCGTCACCGACGCGATCTTCTCCGGCAAGATCACCAAACCCGGCTCGCACGGCTCCCTCGAATGGGCCGTCGCCTGGATGGTGCACGACGACGGCGTCTCGGCTTCCTACTGCAACACCATTCCGACGCCGGAGGGCGGCACCCACGAATCGGGCCTGCGCGTCGCGCTTTTGCGGGCCTTGCGCGAGCATGCCGAGCGGGTGAACCAGGCCAAGCGCATGACGGCCGTCACCACCGACGACGTGATGGCCACCTGCGCCTCGATGCTGTCGGTGTTCATCCGCGAGCCCGAGTTCCAGGGCCAGACCAAGGACAAGCTCGCCACCGTCGAAGCGTCGCGCATCGTCGAGACGGCGATCCGCGACGCCTTCGACCATTGGCTCGCCGCCTCGCCGGCCCAGGCCAACAAGGTGCTCGACTGGGTGATCGACCGGGCCGAGGAGCGCTTGCGCCGGCGCCAGGAGAAGGAGGTCGCGCGCAAGACCGCGACGCGCAAGCTGCGGCTCCCCGGCAAGCTCGCCGACTGCTCGGCCGCCGGGACTGCGGGCTCCGAAATCTTCATCGTCGAGGGCGACTCGGCCGGCGGCTCGGCCAAGCAGGCGCGCGACCGGGCCACGCAGGCGATCCTCCCGCTGCGCGGCAAGATCCTGAACGTCGCCTCGGCGAGCCGCGACAAGCTCGGCGCCAACCAGCTGATCGGCGACCTGACACTGGCGTTGGGGTGCGGCACGGGCGGACAGTACCGTGGGGAGGACCTGCGCTACGACAAGGTGATCATCATGACGGACGCCGACGTCGACGGCGCCCACATCGCTTCGCTGCTGATCACCTTCTTCTACCGGCAGATGCCCAAGCTGATCGACAAGGGACACCTCTACCTCGCGATGCCGCCGCTCTACCGGCTGCAGCAGGGCACCAAGATGGCCTATGCCCGCGACGACGCCCACAAGGAGCAGCTGATCAAGTCGGTGTTCAAGGGCGGCAAGGTCGAGATCAGCCGGTTCAAGGGGCTGGGCGAGATGATGCCGGCGCAGCTGAAGGAAACCACGATGGACCCGAAGAAGCGCATCCTGCTGCGCGTCGCGGTTCTCGACGAAGCCCGCGAATCGACGGGCGACGCGGTCGAGCGCCTGATGGGCAACAAGCCCGAGGCGCGCTTCGCCTTCATCTCCGAGCGCGCCGTCTTCGCCGAGAAGACCGACCTCGACATCTGAGGCGACCCCATTGGCGGTGCGACCCGAAGCCCGGCCCTACGGCCGGGCTTTTTCGTGCGTAGCTCCGTGCGGGTAACGGGTCTGCAAAACGCGAGAAGCCCGGCCTTTCGGCCGGGCTTCTGCGTGTCGGGCCGAGGATCGGGTTCGGCTGCGGCCCGGGGTGCGGGCCGCGTCCGGTCCCGAAGGTCCTAGTACGAGCCGAACTTGTAGTTCAGGCCGGCGCGCACGACAGCGAACTCGGTGCTGTTGTTGCGGTTCAGGCCGCTCTGCACGACGGTCACGCCCGGCG